>JAFECL010000007.1:0-82903 GCA_018242165.1 Pseudomonadota bacterium | reverse complement strand
GTGACCATCCGGTGAAAGATCTGTTCGGGCCCGTCTTCAGGGTAACGGGCCCGAAACTGCGCCACCACCCAGTCGGGATCGATGTCGACCTTCAGCTCCGGCCCGGCCCGGGCGGCAAGGTTGCCCCAGTCCAGCCCCTGCAGGTGGGGGTGGCCGGGCGGGAAGAAGGCGCGGCTTTCGGCAATGGTATTGCCCAGCAGCAGGGGGATCGCCCGCCCCTCGGGCGCAGGATCGGGCCAGAACGGGTGGCGCGTCAGGTGGCGCATGTCGAGCACCGGGCCGAAGTAGAGGGCGCCGCCCATCACCGGATCGCGCGCGGCCAGGGCCGCGACCAGCGCCTCGACCGGAACGGTGGCCGGATCCACCCCCGGCCCCAGCCGATCGAGCAAGGCCCGCGCGCGCTGACGGGCGTGCAACGGCCCGCTGGCGGTCAACTGCTGGCCGCTCATGGTGATGGCCTTGTGAAACAGGCCGGCAGCCTCGGGCATGGCCATCAGCGTGGCGATCTTGGCCCCGCCGCCCGATTGGCCGAACAGGGTGACGTTGCCGGCATCGCCGCCAAACTCGCCGATATTGCGGCGGACCCATTGCAGCGCCGCGATCAGGTCGAGCTGCCCGGCATTGCCGCTGTCCGGAAAGGGTTCGGGCAGGTAGAGATAGCCCAGCGCATTCAGGCGGTGGTTGACGGTGACCACCACCACATCGCCCGCTGCGGCCAGCCGGGCCCCGTCATTCAGCGGATCGGTGACCGAGCCGTTCGCATAGGCGCCGCCATGGATATAGACCATCACCGGGCGCGGTGCGGCGGCGCGCGGCGCCGGGGCCCAGACATTGAGGAACAAGCAATCCTCGCTGAACGGGGCATAGCGGCCGCCCGCCTGCGGGCATGCCGGGCCGAAATGGTCGCCCGCCTGCTGTTCGGCGGCCAGCACCGGAACCGGCGCGCGAAACCGTTCGGCCCGGGCATAGCGGATGCCCCGGCAGGCGACGACCTTGCCCGCCTCGCCAGCCACCCCGCGCCATCGCCCCACGGGCACGGCCAGCGCCCGCCCGCCCAGCGCCACCGCCGTCACCGCGCCACCCAGCACGGCGCGGCGGGACAGGCCCTCAGCGGCGGACATCGCCCCCGCCGGGCGCAAAGGCACAGAGCGCGGCATGGCTTACCAGGCACATGTCGCCGGGCAGGGTATGCTTCAGGGCGGTCAGCGCCAGCCCGCTCTCGACCATGTCCTGCGGGCCGGCACCCCCCAGCCAGCCGTGCAGCACGCCGGTGGCGAAGGCGTCGCCGGTGCCGATCCGCTCGACGATGCCGGTAACGTCGATTTCCTCGGTCTGGTGCGCGGCATCGCGCGCATCGACCCGCGCGGAAAGGCGATGGTGATCGCTCGTCACGATATGGCGGGCGGTCGAGGCGATCAGTTGTAATTGGGGAAAGGCGGCGAAGGCTGCTTCGGCCGCCTCGCGCCGGCGATCCTCGCCGTCACCGGTGAAGGCGCGGCCCAGCAGCAGCGAAATGTCGCGGTGGTTGCCGATCAGGATCGTCGCATCGGCCACCAGATCGCGCAGCACGGCGGCGGGGTTGCTGTCCCAGCCCCCCCACAGCTGGCTGCGGTAATTGCCATCGAAGCAGACCGGCACCCCGGCGGCCACGGCGGCGCGCTGTGCAGCGCGGGCCAGGGCGACCCCGCCCGGGCCCAGCGCGGGGGTGATCCCGCCGGTATGGAACAGCTGGGCGCCGGCCAGCGCAGCCGCAAAATCGATCGCCGCCGGATCGGCCAGGGCAAAGGCGCTGTCGGCCCGGTCATAGGTGATGGCCGATGGGCGCGGACCGGAGCCGGCCTCGAGAAAGTAGAGCCCCATCCGCCCGCGCGCCCGGCTCAGGAACGTGGTATCGACCCCCGTGGCGCGCAGCGCCGCCACCGCGCGGTCACCCAGCGGATTATCGGCCACGGCCCCCACGAAGCGCACGGCATGGCCAAGGCTGGCCAACCCCGCCGCGACATTGGCCTCTGCCCCGCCGACGATCATGTCGAGGCGGTCGGCCTGCGCGATCAGGCGGTTGCCCGGCGGTGTGAGGCGGATCAGCAGCTCGCCAAAGCAGGTGACCGGCCCGGCCATCGTGGTGGCCTAGCGGGCCAGCCAGCCGCCATCGACTGCCAGCACCTGGCCGGTAACATAGTCGGCAGCGGACGAGGCAAGGAACACGGCCGCCCCGGCGATATCTTCGGGCCGGCCCCAACGCCCGGTCGGAATGCGCTCGAGGATCTGGCGATTGCGGGTCGCGTCGGCCTGCAGGGCGGCGGTGTTGTTGGTGGCGATATAGCCGGGGGCGATCGCGTTGACCTGCACCCCCCGTGCGGCCAGCTCGTTGGCCATGGCGCGGGTCACCCCGGCCACGCCCGACTTGGCGGCGGCATAGCTCGGCACGCGGATGCCGCCCTGAAAGCTGAGCAGAGAGGCAATGTTGATGATCTTGCCGGCCCCGCGCGCCGCCATCCCGCGCGCCACCGCCTGGCTGAGGAAGAACAGCACCTTGAGGTTGGTATCGACCACCGCGTCCCAGTCTTCCTCGGTAAAGTCGGCCAGGTCGTTGCGGCGGATGATCCCGGCATTGTTGACCAGGATATCGACCGGCCCCAGCGCCGCCTCCGCCTCGGCCACCACCCGCGCGACCGGCTCGGTCGAAGCGAGGTCGGCGCGAATGTCGGCGCTGCGGCGCCCGGTCGCGGCCAGCCGCGCCAGCGTTTCGGCCGGCGCGCTGCGCCCGGCCAGCGCGACATCGGCGCCTGCCTCGGCCAGCGCCACGGCAATGGCCTGACCGATCCCGGTATTGGCCCCGGTGACCAGCGCCACCCGGCCCGTCAGGTCGAACGAAATGCTCATTGCAGCTGGCAGATATCCAGCACCTTCATGTCGGTATAGTCGAGGTTTTCCCCGCCCATCGCCCAGATGAAGGCATATTTCTTGGTGCCCGAACCCATGTGGATCGACCACGGCGGGCTGATCACCGCCTCCTCGTTGGCGATCACGATGTGGCGCATCGCCTCGGGCTCGCCCATGTAGTGGAACACCCGGTCGGTCTGCTCGGGCAGGTCGAAGTAGAGATAGATCTCGCTGCGCCGGTCATGCAGGTGCGGCGGCATGGTGTTCCACACGCTGCCTTCTTCCAGCACCGTCAGCCCGAGCAGCAGCTGGGCGCTCTCGCAGACCCCGGGGATGACCAGCTGGTAGATCGTGCGCTGGTTCGAATTGGCCAGATCGCCGCGCGCCAGCGGGTTGGCCTGAGCCAGGGTGATGTGCCTGATCGGGCAGGCCTTGTGCGCCGGAACCGAGGCAATGTAGAACCGCGCCGCCGCGCCCTCGAACAGCACTTCGCGGCTGCCCATCGGCACGTAGAGGCATTCCTTGTTGTCCATGGCAAACCGCTGGCCATCGACGGTGATGGCGCCCGGCCCGCCGATATTGACGATGCCCGCCTCGCGCCGTTCGAGGAAGGGGTGGCCCTGCGCGCTGGCCGGCTCGGTCTGGTCGGGCAGTTTCAGCACCTGGCCCGCCGGCACCGCCCCGCCGATCACGAAGCGTTCGTTGTGGCTGTAGTTGAGCACCACCTTGCCGGTTTCGAACATTCCGCCGACCAGATAGCGATCCCGCAATTCATCGTTCGAGACGCAATCCATCATGTCCGGATGGGTGGCGTGAAAGGTCTTGGCGAACACCGTTTCTCTCCCTTGGCTGCGCGCTTGGCTATCGCCTTGGGTAACCGGTGTCAATGGTGGGTTGGAACGGTGCCCTAGCGCCGCGCCGGCGCGACCGAGGCGCGTCGAATCAGGTCGGACAGGAAGACGCTGGGCTGCTGCGCGGCGGTCTCGGGCTGGACCAGCTTGAGCGCCGCCGCCCGCGCCATCGAGCGGATCGGCCAGCGCACCGTGGTCAGCGGCGGCCAGATATGCGCCGCGATCGCGGTATCGTCGAACCCGATGATCGACAGCTGTTCGGGCACCGCAATGCCCCGCTCGCGCGCGACGTGGAGCACGCCGGCGGCCATCTCGTCGTTGCTGGCGAAGATCGCGCTGGGGGCCTCGGCATGCTGCAGCAGCTGGTTGGCGGCGGCGTAGCCCGAATCGAAAGTGTAGTTGCCCCGTGCCATCAGCGCCTCGACCGGGCTGAGCCCCGCTGCGGCAAGCGCCTCGCGATAGCCCGCCTCGCGCTCCATCGCCGAGCGGAAGCCTTCGGGCCCGGCGACGAAGCCGATCCGCCGATGGCCCTGGTTGATCAGGTAGCTGACCGCCTCGGCGACCGCCTGGCGATCGTTGGATTCGACCAGATGGGCCGGTTCGTCGAGCCGGGCCGAGCCCATCCGCACGAAATTGCAGCCAAGATCGGCGCACAGCTTCGCCAGATCGTCGCTTTCCGAAAGCGGCGGCAGGATCAGGACGCCGTAAAGCCGCTGGCGCTCGATGAACTGGCGCAGGTCTTCCATCATCCGCGGGCTCTTGCGGTCCACCGGGCGGACGACCAGGGCGAATTCGCTGTCACGGATCGCCTCGAGAATGCCCTCCTGCACCCCCAGCACCATCTGCGCGTTGGGGTTGTCGTGGATCAGTCCGATCAGGAAGTTGCGCCGCAGCGCCAGCGCGCGGGCCTGGGGGTTGGGCACATAGCCAAGGTCGGCGATCACCGCTTCGACCTTCTCGCGAGTCGCCTCGTTGAGCAGGGCGGAGCGATTGATCACCCGGCTGACGGTCTTTTTCGAGACCCCGGCCAGGCGGGCGACATCGTTGATTGTCGGCTTGGAATTGCGCCGTTTCACCCTTGCCCCCACTTTTCCGCCGACCATCACGCCCCGGACCTGCACGCGATAGGCCCGAGAGAACCCCGGTTGCAATGCCCGGGGACTTGTGACACCGGTTACCCAACTTGAAAAGTCTTTCGGGGCCCCGATGGCGAACAACTCCGATCTGCTCCGCATCCATCCCGCTGACAATGTCGCCGTGGCGCTGCGCGACCTCGCCCCGGGCAGCCGTGCGGGCGGGCCGGACATTGCGTTTGTGGTATCGGGCGCGGTGCCCGCCGGGCACAAGCTGGCGCTGGTCGATCTTCAGCCGGGCGCCGTGGTCGTCAAATATGGCCAGCCGATCGGCCGCGCCACCCGCGCGATCCGCGCGGGCGAGCATGTGCACAGCCACAACCTGGCCACCGCACTGGCGGGCGAACTCTCCTATACCCCCGCCGCCGCAAAGCCCGGGCCCGCCGGAGTGCCGGAACCGACGCCCGTCTGGCACGGCTATCGGCGCGACGATGGTCGGGCGGCAACCCGCAACGAGATCTGGATCCTTCCCACGGTGGGCTGCGTGGGGCTGACCGCCGAACAGGTTGCCGCAGCGGCGCGGCACCGCCACGCGGCGGCGATTGACACCGGGCGGCTCGACGGGATTCATGCCTTCACTCACCCGCACGGCTGCTCGCAGCTGGGCGACGATCTGGCCGGAACCCGTGCGGCGCTGGCCGGGCTGACGGCCAACCCCAACGCCGCCGGGGTGCTGCTGCTGGGGCTTGGCTGCGAATCGAACCAGCTGGAGGCCCTGCTGGCGGCGGTGCCGGAGGCGGCCCGGGGCAAGGTGCGCCACCTGGCCTCGCAAGCTGCGGGCGATGAGCTGGCCGCTGCCGCCGCCCTGATCGATGAACTGGTTGACGCCGCCGCCACCGCCCGGCGCGAGGCTCTGCCGCTGGGCGCGCTGACGGTCGGGCTGAAATGCGGCGGCTCTGACGGCTTTTCGGGCCTGACCGCCAATCCGCTGCTGGGCCGCTTCAGCGACCGGCTGGCCCGCGCCGGGGGAACCCCGGTGCTGACCGAAATCCCCGAAATTTTCGGGGCCGAGGCCGCCCTGCTGGCCCGTTCCACCAGCCGCGAGACCTTCGCGGCCGGTGCAGCCCTGATCAACCGGTTCAAGCGCTATTACCTCGATCAGGGGTTGCCGGTTTCCGAGAATCCGTCGCCCGGCAATCTGGCCGGGGGGATCACCACGCTGGAGGAAAAGTCGCTCGGGGCCGTGCAGAAGGCGGGCACCGCGCCGTTGGTGGCCGTGATCGACTATGGCCAGCAGGTGCCGCCCGGCGGGCTGGTGTTGCTGGAGGCGCCCGGCAACGACGCGGTATCGTCTAGCGCACTGGCGGCGGCAGGGGCCACCATGGTGCTGTTCACCACCGGGCGGGGCACCCCGCTGGGCTTTCCCGTGCCGACCATCAAGGTCAGCTCGAATTCCGCGCTGGCCGGGGCCAAGCCGCACTGGATCGATTTCGATGCCGGGGTGGTGCTGGATCAGGGCCCGTCCGCAGCTGATCAGGCCTTCCTCGAACGGGTGCTGGCGATTGCCAGCGGGCAGCCATGCGCCGCCGAGCGGGCGGGGCAGCGCGCCATCGCCCTGTGGAAACGGGGCGTGACCCTTTAGCGCGGACAATTTGCCCAGCCCGGCGATTGTCAATGACACCGGTTTCCTATAGACACCCGGCAACGACGAGAGGACGAGCCGAATGGGAGTTCACAATCCAGCACTGGAGCGGTCTGGCAGTGCTGACGCGCAGGCCATCGCCCGCGCCTTTGTCGGCGCGCGGCGCGCAGGTGCGGCGCTGACGACCTATCCCGGCCCCATCCCGGAAGATCTTGGCGCGGCCTATTGCATTCAGGATCTGGCGCTGGGGCTGGATGGCCGCGCGGTGGGCGGCTGGAAGGTTGGCCGGATCAATCCGCCCGACGATCTGCGGCTGGGCACGAACCGCCTGGCCGGCCCGATCTTCAGAGATGACATCGTTGCGGCTGATCCGGGTTCAAGCCCGGACATGCCGGTCTTCGCCGACGGGTTCGCCGCGGTGGAGGCCGAGCTGCTGCTGCACGTGCGCCCCGGCTTTGCCGGCCCGGTCCCCACCGACGACGCCGGGACCATGGCGGTGATCGACGAGGTGCGGCTGGGCATCGAGGTGGCCAGCTCGCCCTATCCGGGGATCAATTCCGATGGGCCCACCGTCACCGCTTCGGATTTCGGCAACAACGGCGGGCTGGTAATCGGTGCGGCGCTGGCTGGCTGGCCGTTGCTCGACCTCTGCGCGATCGAGGTGACCATGGCGATTGATGGCCGGGAGGTTGGCCGCGCCACCGCCCGCACCATGCTCGACGGGCCGCTGGGGGCGGTGCGGTTCCTGCTCGCCCACCTGGCCGGGCGGGGGATCTCGACCGCCGCCGGCCTGTGGGTTTCGACCGGAGCGATCACCGGGGTACACGAGATCGCGCCGGGGGGCAGCGCCGTGGCTGCCTTTGGCGATCATGGCTCGGTCGCCTGCCGCATCGTGGCACGACGGCCGGGGTAGGCCGGGCCGTTTGGGGGAAGAGGATAACCGATGAGCCACAGCAACATCCCGCCGGCCCCGCCCGCTGGCCGCCGCCGCTGGCTGGTGGTTGGCCTGCTGTTCGCCGCCTGCACCATCAACTATGTCGACCGGCAGATGATCGGCCTGCTCAAGCCGACCCTGTCGCGCGAGCTGGGCTGGAGCGAGACCAGCTATGCCGACATCGTCTTCTGGTTCCAGCTGGCCTATGCGGTGGCCTACCTGGTCTTCGGCCGGCTGGTCGATGCGCTGGGCGCCCGGCTGGGCTATGCCGTCGCGGTGGTCATCTGGACGGCGGGGCACATGGCTCATGGCCTGGCCAGCAGCGCCACGCAGTTCGCGCTGGCCCGGGCCGGCCTTGGCATTGGCGAGGCCGGGAACTTCCCCGCCGGGCTGAAGGCCGTGGCCGAATGGTTCCCCCAGCGCGAGCGGGCCTTTGCCGCCGGCCTGTTCAACGCCGGATCGAACGTCGGGGCGATCCTGACCCCGCTGTTGCTGTGGCTGATCATCGACCACTGGGGTTTTTCGTGGCGGATGGCCTTTTACCTGACCGGGCTGCTGGGGCTGGGCTGGCTGGTTGCCTGGTGGGCCTGCTATCGCCGCCCCGCCGAAACCACCGCGCTGACGCCCGAGGAAGCGGCCTGGATCGCGCAGGACAGCCCGGCGCCAACCGCGCGGGTGCCGTTGCGCGCGGTGATCGGGCGGCGCGAAACCTGGGCCTATGCCCTGGGCAAATTCTTCATCGACCCGATCTGGTGGTTCTTCCTGTTCTGGCTACCCGGCTATCTCGGGCAGCGCTATCACCTCGATCTCAAGACCTTCGCCCTGCCGGTGGCGGCGATCTACCTGATCTCCGATCTAGGCAGCGTGGCGGGGGGCTGGCTGTCATCGCGCCTGATCGCCGCCGGCCGCAGCGTGAACTTCGCCCGCAAGTCGACCATGCTGGCCTGCGCCGTGCTGATCCTGCCGATCTGGTTTGCCCAGAACGTCTCCAGCCTGTGGGGTGCGGTGCTGCTGATCGGGCTGGCCACGGCCGGGCACCAGGCCTTTTCCTGCAATCTCTACACGCTGCCGTCCGACCTGTTCCCCCCGGCGGCGGTGGGGACGGTGGTGGGTTTCGGCGGCACGGTCGGCGCGGTGGGCGGCATGTTCATGGCCAAGTTCACCGGCTATGTGCTCGAGGCGACGCACAGCTATGCCACGCTGTTCGCGATCGCCGCCGGGGCCTATTTCGCCGCGCTGGCGGCGATCCAGCTGCTCAGCCCGCGCCTTGAACCGGCGCAAATCGGGGCTTCGGACGCCGGCTGAGGCGGGGGCCGGCAGAGCCTTGACGTTAATAGCAAGGCTTATTAAGGGCCTTCTTATGAATACGGCTCTGGTGCCCCTGCTGTCGGATGTTGCGCGGCTCGTGCGGCGCAGTTTCGATGCCCGCGCCCGCGATATCGGCATTACCCGGCCGCAGTGGCAGGTGCTGTCGGTGCTGGCCCGGCATGAAGGGGTCAACCAGGGCGGCCTGGCCGATCTGCTGGAGGTGGAACCGATCACCGTCTGCCGGATGGTCGATCGGCTGCAGGAGGCCGAACTGGTCGAACGCCGCCCCGATCCGGCCGACCGGCGCTCGTGGCGGCTCCATCTTACCGATCGTGGCCAGGCGATCATCGCCCAGCTGCGCCCGCTGGTCGAAGTGATCCAGGCCGAGGCGTTCGAGGGGGTCTCGCTGGCCGAGCAGGCCGCGCTGGGCGTGGTGCTGGAACGGGTGCGCGCCAACCTTATCCGCCGTCCGGCGGCTCGTGCCGGAGGGCAGGACCATGGCTGAACGCGATCCGCAGCTTGCCGCCGATCTGGCCGGCCCGGGCGCCCCCGCACGCTGGCGGCGGCTGGCCCTGATGGTGGCCGGGCCAGTGGTGCTGATCGGCGCGGCGCTGGTCTATTACCTGGCCACCGATCACTATGTGTCGACCGACAATGCCTTCATCCGGCAGGACAAGGTTTCGGTCAGCGCCGAACTGACCGGGCGGATCGTCGCGGTCGGGGTGCGTGAAAACCAGTCGGTCAAGGCGGGCGACCTGCTGTTCCGGCTCGACCCGGAACCCTACCGCATCGCCGTGGCGCAGGCCGATGCCGCGCTCGCCGCCGCCGACGTCAAGGTGGTGGGGATGGAGGCCGATCTTTCGACCAAGGGCGCCGATATCGCCACCGCCCGCTCAGGCCTTGCCTACGCGCAAGAGCAGTACAACCGCACCGCGGCGCTGATCCAGCGCGGCTTTGCCACCAAGGCGCAGATGGATGCGGCCACCCAGTCGCTGGCGGCGGCCCGGGGTGCGCTGAGCAATGCCGAGGGCGCGGCGATCAAGGCCCGCGCCGCGCTGGCCACCTCGTCGGTCGCGCCCGGGGTCAATCCGACGGTTCTGGCCGCCCAAGCGCAGAAGCGTCAGGCGCTCTACAATCTCGCCCGCACCGAAGTGCGTGCGCCGGTTTCGGGCACGGTCAGCCAGGCCGACCGGCTGCTGACCGGGCAACTGATGCTGACCGGCCTGCCGGCGGTGACCATCGTGGTTTCCGACAAGAGCTGGGTCGAGGCCAATTTCAAGGAAACCGACCTGTCGCACATGCGGGTCGGCCAGCCGGCCGAGCTGTGGTTCGATGCCTATCCGGGGCTGCGGCTGAAGGGCCATGTTGCCAGCATCGGCGCGGGCACCGGATCGGAATTCTCGGTGCTGCCGGCGCAGAACGCCAATGGCAACTGGGTGAAGGTGACCCAGCGGGTGCCGGTGCGCATCGCGATCGACAGCCCGGCCACGCGCCAGCTGATCGCCGGGCTTTCGACCAATGTCCGGGTCGATACCAGCCGCTGATCCGGCCGACCGGCCGCTGCTCGAAACGCGCCACACCGGCCTCCTGATGGCCGCGCTGATGGGCGTGTCGATCGTCCAGTTCCTCGATGCCACCATCGCCAACGTCGCGCTGCCGCACATGCGCGCCAGCCTTGGCGCCTCGCCCGATACGATCACCTGGGTGCTGACCAGCTTCATCATCTCGGGCGTGCTGGTGCTGCCGCTGACCGGCTGGCTGAGCGACCGGATCGGCTCGCGCAACCTGTTCATCGGCGCCACCGCAATGTTCCTGCTGACCTCGATGCTGTGCGGCGCGGCCACCTCGCTGCCGCAGATGGTTGTCTTCCGGGCGCTGCAGGGGATGGCGGCGGCCTTCCTTGGCCCGATGTCGCAGACCTTCCTGTTCGACATCAATCGCCCCAGCCGGCAGGCCGGGGCGCTGTCGGTGTGGGGGGCAACGGTGATGGTCGCGCCGATCAGCGGCCCGTTCATCGGCGGCTACCTTACCGATGCCCTGAACTGGCGCTGGGTGTTCTACGTCAACCTGCCGATCGGCATTCCCGCGCTGGCGGTGCTGTGGTGGCTGCTGCCGTCGCGCCCGATCGTGCGGCGCCGGCTGGACATCTTCGGCGCGGTGATGCTGGGCACCGCCCTGGTGGGGATGCAGCTGCTGCTTGACCGGGGGCACCAGAACGACTGGTTCGAATCGCAGGAAAGCGTGATCGAGCTGCTCGTTGCGCTCAGCGCGCTGTGGATCTTCCTGGTGCACAGCCGCTGGGTGGCCCATCCGCTGTTCAAGGGCGAAATGGTGTTCAACGCCAATTTCCTGGGCGGGCTGGCCTTCATGGTGATCCTTGGCATTACCAATGTCGGGCTGTCCTCGGTGCTGCCCACCCTGCTTGAATCGGTTTACGACTATCCGGTGCTGACCACCGGGCTGCTGATGGCGCCACGCGGCATCGGCCTGCTGCTGACCATGCTGCTGGCCAACCGGATCATTGCCCGCATCGATGGCCGCTGGCTGATTTCGGTGGGCTATACCATCGCCGCCTTTTCGCTGTGGACCATGACCCGCTGGTCGATCGACATGGATTACCGCCCGATCGTGCTCTCCGGGCTGATCCAGGGGCTGGGGCTGGGGCTGGTGTTCATGCCGATCAACCTGATCGCCTTTGCCCAGCTGGCGCCGCATTATCGCACCGATGGTAGCACGCTGATGACCCTGTTCCGCAATATCGGCAGCAGCTTCGGGATCTCGGTGATCGTCGACCAGCTGGCCCGCAACACCCAGACCAGCCATTCCGACATCGCCGGCAACGTCACCTCGTTCAAGCTGCCCGCGCTCGATCCGGCCACCACCGCCGCCCAGCTGGGCGATTTCGGCGCCGCGATGCTGGGCCTGCTCAACGGCGAGGTCTCGCGCCAGGCTGCCTTCATCGCCTATCTCGACAGCTTCTACATGCTCGGCTGGGTGCTGCTCGCGGTGGTGCCGCTCCCCTGGCTGCTCAAACGCGCCCGCGGCCGCCCCGGCGAGCGACACGTCGTCAGCGAATGACCGGGCCGATGAAGCCGGAGCCGAAGGTGAGGGGTTAGGTATAGTGTCCCCGGAATTCTCTCGAGGCCACACCGATCAATTTGGTGTATTTAGTAAACTGGCACCGCAACCGTGGCGTGTGGACTATTGGAAGGTCCGCGCACAGGCCGAGTTGCAGCGAAGGGCAGCGGGACAATGAAAGACAAGATGATTTCCGTGTTGGATGCCAAGTTTGAAAAGTGTCCTGTGTTGGTGGCGGGTGCAGCGAATGCTGGGCGGATTAGTGAATTGGAGGATTTCGCCGGATTCCGGCTGCCTGCGGCATACAAAGAGTTCGTGGAACGCTACGGAGGGGCAATCGTCGGACCATACAGTGTATTCGGGTGGGGGGCTTCGGAGGCCATGGGCTCGAATGAAGACTCGGCAATCGCAGTCACAAATCGATTTCGAGCGGATCTTTGGCCGGGCAGCGAAAACAATCTGGTCGTATCCATGGACCATGCCGGAAATGCCATAATGCTGGACGAGATGGGGACTATCTCGCGGTTTGACCACGATAGCGGAGATACAGAGATTTTGGCACCTGGCTTTGAGCACTTCATCCTTGATTGGTGCTTTAAGGATTACGGGATTACGGTGACAGCGAGATTACGAGATTACGGTGACAGTGCACATAATTGACGCGCTGGCTGTGCGCCGTTAGGCCATCGGGGATGGCACGCCTTGCTCGATATGTTCTTCCCGGATGCCCGCATCATGTCACCCAGCGCGGCAACGGACGGCAGCAGACCTTCTTTGGCGACGCCGACTATGCCGCGTACCGTGACTTGTTGGCCGAACATTGCGCGGCGCACGGCGTGGCGGTGTGGAGCTGGGTGCTGATGCCCAACCACGTGCACCTGATTGTGGTTCCTGAACACATCGATGCGCTGCGCGCGGCACTCAGCAAGGTGCACCGCGCCTATGCGGGGCGCATTCATGCGCGCGAGCGACGCACGGGGCATTTCTGGCAGGGCCGGTTCGGGTGCGTCGCGATGGACGAGCCGCACTTGCTTGCCGCACTGCGCTATGTTGCGCTCAACCCGGTTCGTGCGGGGCTAGTGGCCCGGGCGGAAGCGTGGACATGGTCGAGCATTCATGCCCTGCTCGATCCGGCAAGGGGCGATGGCTTGACCGAGACCGCGCCGGTGCTGGCCCGCGTGCCGGATTTTGCCGCATTGGTGGCGAGTGGCGAGGATGCGGCGCTGTCTGCCGCGCTGCGCAAAGCGGAGTCGATCGGCCGCCCGCTGGGCGAAAGTGCGTTCCTCGACCGGGTCCTGGCAATTCTCGGCCGCGATGCCCGCCCAGGCAAGCGTGGGCCAAAAAACAGGGAGAGTTAAGTGCACTGTCACCGTAATCTAAGGCCCCCGAAGTTCGAAGCTGGATGCTTTCATCGGAGAACTATACAATTGATCTGTTTAGCATAAACCGTTCAGCTGGTGCGAAGTTAGGAAATTCGGGCGTAAAATATTTGCCGCCTGGTAATTAGGAAGAGCTATCATGGAAGTTATGGCTGAGCTTAGGGAGGTTTCAGTCCTCTTTAGGTCAAATGATTTTCAAAATGGATTAGAGCGTCTTCGAGAAATCTGGGATGAAATCCCTGAGCCAAAGGTCGATACTGCCAACGCATATCTGGTTTTGGAATATGGAGTTGCCTTTTCGCTAAAGAGCGGGAACCTCGATGAGGCTCAGCGGTGGGCGGCCTTCGCTCCTGACTTTGCTCAAAAACGTCAAGATCGCGGAGAGGTGGAGTTCTTGGTCGGCAAGGTGGCTTTTGAACGTGGAGACCTAGCGACAGCAAAGGAGTGGTTCCTGATTTCCAATGCCAAATCAGAAGGGCGGATTTTCGAAGGTGAAGACAAGAAGTATGTGCAACTCATTCGGTAGCTTCGCTACGAATTACGGTGCCAGCTGCGTAAACCCCAGACTGCGGCCATGTCAGCGCCCGCCCCTATCCTGATCGAGCCCCATGACGACCGAGCGGATTACGGATTACGGTGACAGTGCACTTAATTGACGCGAGCTTGTAAAATCACGCGCAGTCGCCCCGCCACGTATCTCCCCTCCCACCCACAAAACCCCTTTCCTACACCCCCGCCCCATGCCAGCCATGGCGCCGTTCTTTGACATGGGTGAAGGCCTTGATTCGCAAGGGAAAAGTTTCAGAAAAACTTTTCCTCCACGCGCGATACGGGTGAAGTTTATGAAGATGTTAATATATCAATACCTTGGCAGCGGGCATTTGCGAAAACGCGGCCCCGGGGCAGGCTAAACCCGCCCGCTGCACCGCGCCGCCCTGGTGCCTTGCGTGCGCCGCGTCACACCGCCGGCAACTCGGCGCTGGACACCGGCACCGCCGGGCGGCACACAAGGCGTCGGGCAGAAAATCGGGGGAGTATAGGGCTTTGGCATCGGGGCAGGCATCGCGGCTTGATCGCCTGACCGGCTTTCTCGGCCATGATCCCGCCAACCCAGCGCTGCTGACCGATGCGCTGGACGCCGCCCTGAGCGAAAACCGGGTGGAGGAAGCGCAGGGCCTGGCCGATCGGCTCGCCGCGCTGGGCCAGCCCGGGCCAGAGGCGGCCAACCTGATCGGCCTCGCCAGGATGCGCGGGGGGAACTATCCCAGCGCCCGCGCCATGTTCGAAGCGCTGCGCGCCGGCGGGCACGATGCACCGGCCCTGTGCTTCAACCTCGCCTGGCTCGCCGCGCTCGAGGGGCGCTGGGCCGATGTCGGCCCGCTGCTGGACGATGCCGTGGTTGCCGCCCTGCCGCAGGCCGCCGCGCTGAAGGTTCAGGCGCTGCACCACCTCGGCGATTATGACGGGGCCGTGGCGCTGGGGCGCGAGCTGGCCGCGCGCCAGCCGGATAACGATGCGCTGCTGGGCGCCGCCTCGGTCGCGGCGATGGACGCCGGCGACTACGCCCTTGCCGCAGACCTGGCCGGCCGCGCCCGTGGTGGCGCCGATGCGCTGACGACGCAGGGACTGGTAGCGCTGAACGAAGACCATACCGGCGCCGCGCTGGCCCTGTTCGACCGCGCCTTGGCCGAGGCACCGCAGGCCCCGCGCGCCTGGCTGGGCAAGGGGCTGGGCCTGCTCGCCGCCGGCGATGCCAATGCCGCTGCGCCATGCCTGGAGCAGGGCGCCGCTTTGTTCGGCAACCACCTCGGCTCGTGGATCGCGGCGGGCTGGGCGCAATTCGTCCGGGGCGATCTGGCGGCGGCGCGGCGCAATTTCGAAACCGCGCTGGGCCACGACGAGAATTTCGCCGAGACCCATGGCGGCCTGGCGGTGCTCGACATTGCCGCCGGCGCCTTCGACAGCGCCCGGCGCCGCACCGATGTCGCCCTGCGGCTGGATCGCAACTGCTTTGGCGGGGCGCTGGCGCGCAGCCTGCTGCTTGAACACGATGGCAAGCCCGAACTTGCGGCGCGGATCCGCGAAAAGGCCATGACGCTTCCGGCCGGGGTCAACGGCAAGACGCTGGCCCAGGCGCTGGCCGGGCTGAACACGGGCGCCGTGCCGGGCCGGCGGCGCGCATGACCCAGGGGCAGGCGATCGACATGCTCAACCGCCTGCTGTGGGAGGCGATGGTTACCGCCGGCCCGCTGCTGGGCGCGGTGCTGCTGGTTGGGCTGCTGATCTCGGTGCTGCAGGCCACCACCCAGTTGCAGGAAATGACCCTCAGCTATGTGCCCAAGATGCTGGTCGCGGCGCTGATGCTGATCTTCCTCGGCCCGTGGATGATCGGCCGGATGATGCAGTTCGCGATCACCCTGATCCGGACCATCCCCAGCCTGGGTTGAACCGGCATGGGGGGCGATCGGGTGCTGATCTGGCTGGCGACCTGCCTGTTGCTCAGCCTGCGGACCATGCCGGTGCTGATGTTCGCCCCGCCCTTCAACATGGCGCGGGTGCCCCGGCTGATCGCGGCCATGATCGGCCTCGTGCTGGCGATGCTGCTGGAAGATCTGTGCCCCGAGCAGACCCGCCTTGCCTCGTTCGACGCGGGTGCGGTGGCGATCGGCGGCCTGCGTGAACTGTTCGTCGGGCTGGTGCCGGTGGTGGCGCTGCAGCTGGCCTTCGCGGCGCTGAACATCGCCGGGCGGACGATCGACATGCAGGCCGGTTACGGGCTGGCGATGATGATCGATCCAACGACCCGTGGCCAGGTTCCGCTGATCGGCACGCTGTTCGGCTTTGTTGCGGCGATCTCGTTCTTTGCGGTGCAGGGCCCGCTGGAGCTGCTGCGGTTTCTGGTCGCCTCGCTCCATACCATCCCGCTGGGGGCGCCGCACCACTGGGGCAGCCTGGCGGCGCTTGGCGCCCTGGCCAGCGGTACCGCGCTGATTGCTCTGGGGGTGGCCGGCGTGGCGCTGGCAGCCTTGCTGATGTGCGACATCGTTATCGCCATGCTGTCGCGCACCGTGCCGCAGATGAATGCGCTGCTGATCGGGGTGCAGGTCAAGTCGGCGGTGATGCTCGCCACCGTGCCGATCGCGCTGGGGCTGTCGGGCGGGTTGTTCCTGCGGCTGATCGCGCTGGCGCTTCAGGCTATGCCCGGGCTGATCTGACCCATGGCCGAAACCGAGACCGACAAGAGCGAAGATGCCACGCCCTACAAGCTGCGCAAGGCGCGGGAAAAGGGCGCCGTGGCCCGCAGCCTCGATCTCGGGTTTTTCGCCGCGCTCAGCGCCGCGCTGGGCTTTCTGGCCGTGGGGGGAGGGGCCTTCGCCATCGCCGTGGCCCATGGATCGGCCGGGGTGCTGGCTTCCGCCGGGCTGCTGGGCCGCAACCCGCACGCGCTGCCGGCATTGACCCAGCGGCTGCTCGCCCCGGTCACCATGCCCTTGCTGACCTTTGCCGGGGCGCTGTTCCTGATCGCGCTGGTGCTCGATTTCGTCCAGGTTGGCCCGGTGTTCAGCGCGGCGCCGCTCAAGCCTGACTTCACCCGGATCAACCCGGTCCAGGGGTTCAAGCGGCTATTCACCGCTCGGCTGCTGGTCGAAGCGCTGAAGGCATCGCTGAAGTTCGCGATCTATGCCGCGATTGCCTGGCTGGTCATCCGGCGGATGGTGCGGGTGCATGCCATGGCGATGGCCGATCCGGCCTCCCTGGGGACGACGCTGGCGGGTGAGGTTGCCCGGCTGGTGATGTTTTTCGCGCTAGCCGCGCTGGCCTTTGCGGTGCTCGATCAGCTTTATGTTCGCCGCACCTTCGCCAGGCGGATGCGGATGAGCCGGCGCGAGCGCAAGCGCGAGCATCGCGAGCACGAGGGCGAACCGCGCCTCAAGCAGCGCCGCAAGCAGCTGCATGCGGAGTTCGCCAAGGCGGTGAAGGCGCTCCGTGCGGTGCGCGAGGCGGACATGATCATCACCAACCCCACCCATTTCGCGGTGGCGCTGCGCTATCTGGCCGATAGCCCCGACGCGGCACCGCAGGTGATCGCCCGCGGCAGCGGCGATATGGCGCGGCGGATCCGGGCGGTGGCCGGGATCCACGGCGTACCGCTGATCAGTGATCCGGCACTGGCGCGCGCGCTCTACCGTTTCGTGCGGCTGGATCACGAGATCCCGGCGCAGTTCTATGATGCCGTGGCCGGACACTACCGGCGGCGGCGGGCAAGCCAGAAGAGGGGCGATTGATGCTGCGCCGCCTGCTGAAGAACAATGCCGACCTGGCCTTGGTGGCGGGCATGGTCGGGATTCTGTTGGTGCTGTTCGCGCCGATCCCGACCGCCCTGCTCGATTTCCTGATCATCCTGAACGTGTCGTTCGGGCTCACCATGCTGATGCTCACCTTCTATGTGCGCAAGCCGGTCGAGTTTTCGACCTTCCCCTCGCTGCTGCTCGTCGCCACCCTGTTCCGCCTTTCGCTCAACGTCGCGGCAACGCGACTGATCCTCACCCAGGGCGATGCCGGCAAGGTGATCGGTGCGGTTGGTTCCTTCGCCATCCAGGGCAATTTCGTGATCGGGCTGGTGGTATTCTTCATCCTGATCGTGGTGCAATACGTGGTGGTCACCGCAGGCGCGCAGCGGGTTTCTGAAGTGGCGGCGCGCTTTACCCTCGATGCGGTGCCGGGCCAGCAGATGAGCATCGATGCCGATCTCAACATGGGGCTTATCGATCAGGACGAGGCCAAGGCCCGGCGGCGCACCTTGGAGCGCGAGGCGGCCTTCTACGGGGCGATGGATGGCGCCTCGAAATTCGTGAAGGGTGATGCCATTGCTGGCATCATCATCGTGCTGATCAATATCATCGCGGGCTGGATCGTCGGGATTTCGCAGCGCGGGCTCGACTGGTCCGAGGCCCTGCAGCAGTACACCCTGCTGACCATCGGCGATGGCATCGTCACCCAGGTGCCGGCGCTGGTCATCTCGATCGCCACCGGGATCATCGTCACCCGTTCGGCTGCGGACCGGGAGCTGAGCACCGAGGTGGTTGCCCAGCTCGGCTCGGTGCCGAAGATCCCGCTGATCGTGATGACCGCGCTGCTGCTGTTGCTACTGCTGCCGGGGATGCCGAAGTGGCCGATTGTCATCCTGCTGGGCCTGCTGGCGACGGTGTGGTTCGGGATGCGGCGGCGCGAAGGCGAAAGCGGGGCAACGGCCAAAGATGCCTCCACCGCTCCCAGTCAGGAGGTCGAACGCAGGGCCACCGGGGCGATCAGCGTGGCGTTGGGCGCTGATCTCGCACGGGCCTGGTTGCCGCTCAGGCCCGTGCTGGCCGAGCGGATCGCCGCATTGCGCAGGCAACGGGCGGACCAAACCGGCTTTGTCGTTCCGCCGGTGGTGATCGAGGATGGTGAGGGCCTGGGCGCTTTCGCCTACGAGATCGCCCTGCATGGCAGCGCCTATGGCCGGGGGATGATCCGGCCCGACCAGACCCTGGCGATCCGTTCGGCCGCTGCGCGCGAGGGCCTCGAGGGTGAGGAGGTGCGCGATCCGGCCTTTGGGCTGCCCGGGCACTGGGTTGAGGATCAGCAGAAGGATCGGGCCCGCGATCTTGGCTATACGCTGGTCGATCCGATTACCGTGCTGATGACCCACCTGGGCGAGATTGTGCGTTCGGAGGCGGCGATGCTGCTGGCGCGCAACGATGTCACCAGCCTGCTGGAGGGTGTGCGGTCGCGCCAGCCGGGGCTGATCGAGGAGCTGGTGCCGAACGTCCTGTCCGTCTCCGATATCCAGCGGGTGTTGCAGTGCCTGCTCGACGAGGAAGTTTCGATCCGGCCCATCGATCTGATCTGCGACATTCTGGTCGATGTCGGACGGACAACGCGCGATCATAGCGAACTGGTCGAACTGGTCCGTCGCCGGCTGAGCCATGTGATCTGCAGCGACCTCAAGGGGCGGCACGAGCAGCTTGCGGTGCTTAGCCTGGACCCCCGGATCGAAGCCCAGATCACCGAGGCGGTGGCGCGTGCCGATGGCGCCGCCGCCCTGGTGATCGAGCCGCGCCTGGCCGAATCGCTGATCCGCAAGGTGATCCCCATGGTCGATGCTATGCTCCAGGCCGGTCTGGCCCCGGTCTTGTTGTGTGGTCCGGCAGTACGCCGCCATCTGCGTGCTTTCCTGCGCCGCAGCGCCCCGCGTCTGGCGATTGTCTCGGTCAACGAAGTACCGACCTCGATCGATCTCAATTCGTTTGACGTGCTCCGCGTCGATTGATAGCTGTTCGTGAATAAATAAAAGCAAAATAATGATTTTCAGGCGCGAGCGTGCAGCGCCACAAACGGGGGTTTTGTGGCCGACTTGGTTGAGAGCGTTACGCGCATTCTGGCGCAGGCCCAGTCTCGGGCCGAAATTGCAGCGCGCAATATCGCCAATGTTAACCTTCCCGCCTACAAGCGCCGCGTACCCTTTGTCGTCGCTGTAACGGCCGATGTCAGCGGGGCGGCGGCCGGCCCTGCGGTTGGCGAAGTGCCCGATCTCACCCCCGGCAAACTGGTGCAGACCGGCAACCCCTATGACCTTGCGCTGACGGGCGGAGGGCTGTTCGTCGTCCGGCAGGAAGATGGCCTGCGCTATACGCGGGCGGGGCGCTTCAACCGGCGGGGCGATGGGCGGTTGGTCGATGCCGCTGGCGGGGTTCTGCAGCTGGCGGGCGGTGGCGACGTGGTCGTCAACGATCCCGATTTTTCGGTGCGGCCCGACGGCACCATCATTGCCGCTGGCCAGCCGGCCGGGCGGATCGCGGTGATGGAGGCGGCCCTGCCGCAGGGCCTTGGCGTTGCCGGCAATGCCTTCGTCGATGCAGGCGCCGGTCTGCATCCGGTGGCCGAGGTTCACCTGGTCCAGGGCGCTTACGAAGCCTCGAATGTCTCCACCGGCCACGAGATGGTGCAGCTGATGCAGGCACTGCGCCAGGCCGAGGCGGGGCAGCGGGTGATGCTTGGTTACGACGATGCCCTTGGCCGGGCGATTACCGCGTTTGGGGAGTCGGTGCGATGAATGGTGTTTTCTACATCGGGGCAACCGGGCTGGAGACCCAGCAGCGCGGCCTTGAACTGGTCGCGCAGAATGTCGCCAACCTCAACACGAATGCCTACAAGCGCGCCGAAATGCGGTTCGCCGAACTGGTCGCCACGCCCGCTGTCGCGAACGATGTCGCGCCCGTCGCCCTGCCCGCCTCGGATCTTGCCTCGGGGGTCACGGTGGCCACGATCGGGCGGGTTTTTGCCCAGGGCGATCTGCGCCAGACCAACCGCCCCTATGATCTCGCGATCAGCGGCGACGGTTTTCTCGAAGTGCTGGGCCCCGGCGGGCAGACCTACCTGTGGCGTGGCGGCACCCTGAAGATCGGCGCCGATGGTCAGTTGCAGACGGCCGATGGCCTGTCGCTCAAGACCCAGATCAGCGTGCCGCAGGACGCGACCGATCTCAGGGTCGAGCGTGACGGGCGGGTGCGCGCACTGGTGCCGGGCAATACCGCCTATGCGGACCTGGGCCAGCTCGACGTCGCCATGCCCGATGATGTTACTCGGCTGGTTCCGGTTGAGGGTGGGTATTTCCGCCTGCCGGAAGGCGCGGCGGTGCAGAGCTTCGTTCCCGGCGATGGTAACAAGGGCGTGCTGCTCCAGGGCTCGCTCGAGGCATCGAACGTTGACCTGTCGACCGAAATGGTCGGGCTGCTGCTGGCCCAGCGCGCCTATGGCGCCAATGCCCAGGTGGTGCAGGCAGGCGATCAGCTGATGGCCATTGCCAACGGGCTGCGCCGCTGATGGCGCTGGTGTTGGTTCTGGCTGCCGGACTGATGCTGGCGGATGAGGTTCGCACCCGGGCCGAGGTGATCCGGCTGGGCGATGTGGCCGATGTGGCGGCGCTGCCCCCGTCGCTGCGTGATGCTGCCGCACGGCTTGAGCTCGCCCGGGTTCGGCGGGATGCGGCAACTGCCACGATCCCGCGGGCCTTTCTGGCGGCGCAGGCGCGCGCGCGCCTGCCCGCACTGGCGGCCTGGCTGCCGGCTGAGCGGCAGGGCGGGGTGGTTGTGGTGCGCCGCCCGGTGGCGGCGATGCAGCCGGTGGCAATCGCCGGTGGCGGGCCGATCCATCGCGGCACGGCGGTGGTTGTTCAGGTCAGCGCGGGGCCGGTCATCATCCGCCGGGGCGGGCTTGCGCTGGGCGAGGCCAGCCTGGGGCAGCACCTGTTCGTGAGCGCACGTGATGGCTCGGTGATCTCCGCGCTCTATCAGGGGGGCGGACAATGATGCGGGCTTCGGGCTGGGCGGCACTTGCGCTGATCGGATCGGCATTGGCCGGGCCGGCGCGGGCCGACAACCTCTACAAGGGTGGCAACTGGCCGGCGATGGCGTCGGATCGCAAGGCCTCGCGGGTCGGCGATCTGCTGACGATCCAGGTGGTGGCGAACAATTCCGCGTCGAATTCGGTGACCCAGGGCACCAAGAAATCGACCACCGCCGGCGCCGGGCTGAATGCCTCGCGATCGGCTGGCAGCAGCGATCTGGCGCGGTCTGGCGGGGTCGATTTCGCCGGGCAGTACGATGGCCAGGGCACCAGTGGCCGGGCCAACCGGATGGCGGCGCAGCTCAGCGCGACGGTGGGCGAGGTGCTGCCGAACGGCGACATGATCGTGTCGGGCTGGCAGATGCTGAACATCAGCGGCGAGAAGACCAATATCAAGGTGACCGGGCGGGTGCGCCAGGAAGATATCAGCGCCGATAATGCGGTGCTGTCGTCGCGCCTGGCTGATGCCCGGATCGAATACGATGGCAAGGGCTTTACCAGCCGTGGAGCTCTCCCCGGTGTGGTGACCCAGATCTTCAGCCTGCTGGGGATTCTGTGATCGCGGGAATCCGCCTTTGGGTCGTGGCCCTCATCGCCAGTGCGCTAGCCGGCCTGGCCCCGGCCGGGGCTGAGCAGGTGCGGCTGAAGGATCTGGGCCGGTTCCAGGGCGCGCGGGAAAACCCGCTGGTTGGCTATGGGGTGGTCACCGGCCTCTCGGGCACGGGCGATACCGCCCGCAACGAGGTTACCCGCCAGGCGCTGCGCAACGTGCTGGCGCGCCTGGGCATGAATGTCACCACGGATCAGGTGCAAAGCCGCAATGTTGCGGTGGTGATGGTCACCGCCAGCCTGCCGCCTTCGGCGGGCAAGGGTGACCGGATCGATGTCAACGTCGCCTCGGCGGGGGATGCGCGCAGCCTGGCCGGCGGCACCCTGCTGATGACTCCGCTGCTCGGCCCCGACCAGCAGGTTTATGCCCTGGCCCAGGGAACGCTGGTGGTCAGCGGCTATCGGTTCGAGGCCGACCAGAACGTCCGGCAGAAGAATATCCCCACCTCGGGCGTGCTGCCCGGCGGCGCCACGGTCGAACGGCCGGTTACGTCCGACCTTGCCGATGGCGATGGTGCGATCACCTTCGTGCTGCGCCAGGGTGACCACACCACGGCTGAAAAGGTGGCGGCGGGCGTCAATGCCGAGCTTGGCGGCGCGGTTGCCTCGGTGCTGTCGGCTGATCGGGTGCGGATCACCACGCGCAGCTGGGCGGGGTCGCTCAACAGCCTGCTCAGCCGGATTGAAAACCTGGCGGTCCAGCCCGACAGCGTTGCGAGGATCGTGGTCAACGAACGCTCGGGCACGATTGTCGCCGGGGGGCAGGTCCGAATTTCCGACGTGGTGATCGCGCAGGGCGATATCCGGGTCGCGGTCTCGATCGATCGCAGCGCCACGCAGAGCGGGATCTATGGCGGCTATACCCACGACGCCAGCGGGCTGGTGATCACCAACACCCGTCTCGATGTGGCCGAGGATCGCAACGCGGTGGTCCATTTTCCCGAGGCGACCGTGGCTGATCTGGCCCAGGGCCTGGCGCGCGAACAGGTGCCCACCCGCACCATGATCGACATTCTGCAGGCGATGAAGGCGGCAGGCGCGCTTCATGCCGATATCATTGTCCAATAGGGGGATCGTGCGATGACGGCCATGTCGGCCACCTTGATGCTGAAGGCGATGGATGGGCTGGCGCTGCGGGCGCAGGCGATCGCCCAGAACATCGCCAATGCCAGCTCCCCCCGGTACCGGCCCATGGCGGTAACCTTCGAGGACGCGCTGGCCCGCGCGGCGGCCCAGGGGCCCGAAGCGGTTGCTGCCGTGACCCCGCAGATCGTGCCCGAACCGCGCGCCTTTGGCCAATCCGGGGTGCGGATCGACCTCGAGCTGGCCGACGCCAGCACCACCTCGGGGCGCTATGCCGCACTGGCCGAATTGCTCAACCGCCGCCTGCAGCTTGAGGCGCTGGCCGTATCGGGGACCCGCTGAACATGAACGCTATGGAAATCAGCCGGACCGGGCTTGACGTTGAATGGCGGCGGCTTGAGGTCATCGCCCAGAACATTGCCAATGCCAATTCGACGATAACGGCCAACGGTGAAGCCTACCGGCCCGAGCAATTGATCTCGGGCCCGGCAACTTTCGCCGGAGCGCTCGACGGGCCGGCGGCGGCAGGGGCGCTGCGCGGCGTGGCGGTCTATGCGGTCGAACCGCAGAACGTGGCCCCGCGCAAGGTCTACGAGCCGGGGAACCCGCAGGCCGACGCCCATGGCTATGTGGCCTATTCGGGCTTTGATCATGCCGCTGAAATGGCGCTGATGGTCAAGACCACGCGCGCCTACGAGGCCAATGTCGTGGCGATGAACGCGGCGCGGCAGATGTTCGCCACCGCGCTCCAGATCGGCAAGCGCGCATGAGCCAGATCATCCCCCCGCTGGCGCACATCGGCCCGGTTCGCGGCGCGATGCTGGCCGGTGCGCCGCAGCCCGCAGGCCCTACCGCCGGTCCCAGCTTCGCCCAGGTGCTGATGCAGGGCATCGATACGACCACCACCAAGCTGGCCGCCGCCGACCAGCTGGCCGCCCGCGCTGCGGTCGACAGTTCGGTGCCGCTGCACCAGGTAACCTTCGCGCTGGAAGAGGCGCGGATCGCCTTCGAAATGATGATCCAGGTGCGTAACCGGCTGGTCGACGCGACCCAGCAGCTTACCAACCTGCAACTGTAAGTGACGCCCAGGCCGATGGCTGACCCTCAGGATTCCGCCCTGCCCTTTGCCTCCCGCCAGATCGGGCTGATCCTGGGTGCGACCGTGGCCGTGGCCCTGCTGCTCTCGCTGCTGTGGTACTTCGTGGTGCGAACCCCAATGGTGCCGGCCTTCACCGCGCTCAAGCCGGGCGATGCGGTACTGATTGTCGATGAGCTCAAACGGCAAAAAACGCCGTACGAACTGGCTGACAACGGCACCGCGATCCTCGTGCCGCGCGACGTGGTGGATGCCACCCGGGTGGCAGTGCTGGGCGGCGATCTCCCGCTCAAGGGAACGGTCGGCTTCGAGCTGTTCAGCAAATCCGACATCGGGCTCACCGAATTTGCCCAGAAGATCAATTATCAGCGCGCGTTGCAGGGTGAACTTGCGCGAACCCTGATGTCGATGGCCAATGTGGATTCGGCCCGCGTGCACATTACCCTGCCCGAAACCGGGATCTTTCAGGAAGACCACCGGCCGGCCAAGGCCTCGGTTACCGTCACGCCCAAGCCCGGTGCGGCGATCGACGGACGCACGGTAATCGGGATCCAGCGTCTGGTTGCCTCGGCGGTCAATGACCTTGAAGCGGCCAATGTGGTCGTGCTGGATGGCAGTGGGCGGCAGCTCAGCGCCGATGCGCCGCAGCCGCCGCGCGATTCGACCGGCGCGGGTGAGCCCTATTATGCGGAGCAGGTGCGCAACGCCATCAGCGGGCTGGTTGCCGATCCGGCGCTTCGGGTGGTGGTGACGGTTGATCCCGGCGGTGCAGCCGGGCGATTGCCTGCCCCAGAGGGCAAGCGCGCCCTTCCCCTGCACGTTGCGATCAGCCTGGGAGCGCCGCCGGCGAACGACCTGCGAGAGCGGATCATCGCCGCATTGAGGCCGGCAATCGGTTATGACGAGCAGCGCGGTGATGCCCTGACCATCGGGCGGATCACCGACGGGGCGCCCTATGCGGTCGGGCAACCGGTGGCCAGCGCAACCCGCGTTCCCTTGCCCGAGCGGGCCGAGGCGACCTGGCCCGCGGCACTGACCGCCGCACTGGCTGTGGGGGCGGCGATGCTGGTTGCGGCGGCCCTGCTGTTGGCAATGCTGCGGCTGCGCGATCGTGCGGCGCCGGACCATGCTTCTTTTGCTGCCCGGTTGCGCGAACTGCTGGATGCCGATGATCAGGTGAGCGATGGCCCGGCCTGAGGCGGATCTGCCCCAGCTGCTCCGGCGGTTCGCCGTGCTGGCCAAGGCTGACCAGCAGCAGATTCTGCGCCTGTTGCCCGACGAACACCGGCGCAAATTGCTTGCCCGGGTTGAGAGTCTGGCCGCTGATCGCGCGGAGGCCGCCCATGAGGCGGCATTCTCACCCTGGCTGGCGGGGCGGATACGCGGTGCGGAAGGCGCCATGACGGATCATGCGCGCGCCGTTCTCAAGCGCTGTGCCGCCGAGCTTCGCGTGCCCCAGCACGATGCCGCAGAGCTTGCCCCGCGCCCGGGGGTGCTGGCATGGCTGCGCCGGAGCATCGGGCAATGACCCGGCTTATCAAAGCGGCATCGCTGCCGCATGACCATGACCTGAGCGCGCTGGCCGGCGCGCTTGCGCTGATCGATGGCGCGCCGGCCAGCGAGCGGGAGCCAGAGCCGATACCGGCGGCAGAGCCGGATGCACTGGGTGAGGCGCTGGCCCGGCTGCAGGCGGCCGAAGCTCGCCTTGCCGAGCTTGAAACGGCGGTCGAAGCGGCGCGGCGCGAAGGTGAGCAGCAAGGTCGCCTGGCGGCTGAGATGGAGTACGAGGAGGACCGCAGTGCGGCGCTCGAACGGCTCGCGGCGATGGCGCTGGCCGCCGAAAAGGCCTTGATCGCATTCGGGGAACGGGCCGAGATGGCCGGCCTGAGCATTGCAATTGCCGCACTCGACAAGCTGTTCGGCCCGGCCGAGGCCCGGCGCGAAGCCATGGCCGACCTGATCCGCCGGCAACGTGCCGAACTTGGGCGGGCGGCCGTGATCCGGGTCGAGGTGGCGCGCGCCGACTTTCCGGATACCCGGGAAGTCGCACAGCTGGCGGCGGAAGTCGGGATCGAGCGGGCGGCAATCCTGGTGCGCGACGATCTCGACCAGGGGGCGTGCGAATTGCGGCTGACGTTGGGCGCGATGGAATGCGGACTGGACCAGCAGTGGGGTGTGCTCCGTGAACTCCTGACCAACCATGAGGCTGCCGACTCCGGGGTAGGCGCATGAACAGAGCGGGGGTGGTCGAAGCCATTGCGGCCACGGACACGATTGCCCGTACTGGCAGGCTGACCCGCATCCTGCCCGGCGCGCTGGAGGCCGATGGCCCCAATGTCGCGATCGGAACCCTCTGTTCGGTCGGGCCCGAGGCGCCGGGGCGTGCCGCGCTGATCGCCGAGGTGATCAAGGTCGATACTGCCCATATCGCTCTTGCTCCCTATGGTGAGGTTGCGAGCCTTGCCACCGGGATGCCGGTTCGGGCGCTTGGCGGGGGTGGCCAGTGCCCGGTCGGCGATGCGACGCTGGGGCGGGTGGTGGATGCCTTGGGCCGGCCGATCGACGAGGGTGGCCCAATTTCGGGGATCCGGTACGAACCGGTTCACGTCGATCCCCCGCCGCCCTTGGCACGCACTACCCCCGCCGAGCCTCTGAATACCGGGCTGCGAGCGATTGACGGCCTGTTGACCGTGGGGCGCGGGCAGCGGGTTGGCATTTTCGCTGCCAGCGGCGTTGGCAAGACCAGCCTGATTACGCAGATCGCCCGGCAGGCCGAGGCGGATTGCACGATCCTGTGCCTGGTGGGCGAGCGCGGGCGTGAGGTTGAGCATCTGTGGATGCGCGAATTGGATGCCGATGCGCGCGCGCACACCACCATGGTTGTGGCCACCTCGGATCAGCCCGCGGCATTGCGAGTGCGCGCGGTCTATCAGGCACTGGCCCTCGCGCGCCATTGGCGGGCGGTGGGGCAGCACGTTTTGCTGATCGTCGATTCAGCGACGCGGCTGGCCATGGCGATCCGCGAGACCGGGCTTGACGCCGGGGAACCGCCCACGGTGCGGGCCTATCCGCCCAGCACATTTGCCACCCTGCCGCGCATTGTGGAGCAGTGCGGGGCGCTGCGCGATGGCGGCGCGATCACCGCCCTTTTCACGGTGCTGAGCGAGACCGACGAAATCGATGATCCGATTTCCGAGCTGATGAAATCGCTGCTCGACGGGCACCTTGTCCTGTCGCGTGCACTAGCCGAGCGCGGCCACTTTCCGGCGATTGATGTTCCCCGGTCGGTCAGTCGCAATTTCGATCGCCTGGTGTCCACCGAACACCATGCGCAGGCGCGGGCGGTGCGGACCATGCTGGCAGACTATGATACCTCGCGGCTGCTGGTTGAATCCGGGCTCTATACCTCCGGGGGCAATCCGGCGCTGGATCAGGCCATCGCGGCCAAGCCCGCGATCGACCGGTTCCTGATGCAGGGCGCCGATGAAGCGATCCGCCCGGAGGCAACGCAGGCTGCCTTGGCCCTGCTTGGTGCGGGACGATGAGTCGTCGCGCCCGGCGTCGCGAGGCCCTGCGCCAGATTGCCGCACTCAGTGGTCTGGCGGAGTGGCAGGCTGAGGCAGCGGCGTTGCGCGCGGCAGCGGCAACCTTGCAGGCCGAGGCGTTGCGCGACGAGGCGGGAGTCGTGCTGCGTGGCAAGGTCGAGGCGTGGGAAGCCGGAATTTTCGCGCCCCTGTTCGATCCGGCCTTGACTTCGATGTGGCAGACCTCGGTGCTGCTGGCGAGCGACGGACTCAAGCGCGCGGAAACTGATCTGGCTGGGGCGCGGCTCGGCGAGGCGGATTGCCAGCTGCGTTATGCCCGGGCGGGTGCCCAGCTGCGCTGCGCGCGTCAGATTGAGCGCGACGTGGCGCGGCGCCTGATTGCGGAGCGCGAGGAGCGCCAGATCGATGAACTGTTGGAGGCAATGCAGGTAGGAGGCGGCCGGCCATGAAGGTTGGCGCACACCCGCCTTCGCTCGACCCAGGGCATCGGTCCGCGGCGCGCGTTCCGCCGGGCGGGGCAAAATTCGCCCAATTGCTCGAAGGCGGGGCAAGTGCCGCTCGGATTGTCTCCGACCGGGCGCTGGGTTTTGACGAGACAGGCCTGCTTGGCCTGCACTTTGGCGGAGCGGATCGCAGCGGCCCCCGGATGCGATCATCAGGCCGAACTGAACCGGCGCCCGATGCGGATGGGTCGGCTGCTGTCGGTGAAGAGCCATCGATACAGTTCGGCCCGCCGTTCGGGCCGGAGCCGGAAGGCGCATCGCGGCAGTCGGCGCAGGAAGGGGACGCGACGGGTCCCGCCATCTGGCGAGACGATTCGGGTCCTAGCGGCGACGTGGTCAACGCTGATCCGGCGAACATTCAGGTAGCCTCGATCGAGCCGGACGGTGTCGATACCAGCGCCGCGCATGGTCCGACGATCGCGCTGGCCGCGGCGCTGCGCGCACGGTTGATGGCAAGAGTGCGATTGCTGCGACAGGGCCCTGGCTGGGTAGTCCAGATCGACGCCGCTTTGCCTGATCGCGACGATCAGCGGATTGCCGCGGCAGTTCATGATCTGGCCACTGAATATGGCGTGACAGTCATGGAAGTTATTGTTAGAAAATTGTTAATTGCCGGAACTTCGAAAAGTTCCGCGTCCCAGTTTACGGGGAGGTATTGAACGCGTGGCGACTTCGGCAGTTTCTTCCGCAACCAGCGCCAATGCGCAGAGCGCCTATGGGCTCGACTTCCAGTCGCTGCTCAAGATCATCCTCACCCAGCTGACCTATCAGGATCCGCTCAAGCCGCTCGACAACACCCAGTTCGTCTCGCAGCTGGCGCAGTTTTCGCAGCTTCAGCAGACCCAGTCGCTCAACGATCAGATGACCTCGCTGCTTTCGGCCCAATCGGCGATGCAGGCTACGGCCCTGCTGGGCAAGACGGTGGATATCACCGATGCCGGAGGCGCGACGATCAGTGGCGCTGTCCAGTCGGTCTCGTTCACCACCGGCCAGCCGACCATCACGATCCGCACGGCAGCGGGCCAGACCATCGCCAACCTGTCGATCACCAACATCGCCCAAGTACGCTGAGGAGGACCCGATGCTCGGAGCAATTTTCACCGGCCTTAGCGGGCTAAATGCGTTCAGCGCCGGGCTGCAGACGATCAGTAACAACGTCACCAACCTGAACACCCTGGGCTACAAGGCGACCAGCACCACGTTCAGCGATGTGTTCACCTATGGCGGCGGGGGGCTGACTTTCTACGACAACAAGGGCTCGGCCTCGCTGGGCAACGGGGTGCGGTTCGATGCGACCCGGGTGGACTTCGCGCAAGGCGATCTCCGCCAGACCAGCGGGAACCTCGATCTGGCGATCCAGGGCAGCGGCTTCCTGGTGCTGAATAACAACGGGAAGACCTATTACACCCGCACCGGCCAGTTCGCCGTCGACAAGGATGGCTATATCTCGCTGCAAAGCGACACGCAGTCGCGGCTGGCGGTGCTCGACGGCAGCGGCAAGGCGGTGGCGCTGAACATCGATGCCCAGCGCACCAGCAAGCCCACGCCGACCACCACCATCAAATTCGCCGACAATCTTTCGTCCACCGCGACGACCGACAGCATCGCCGATGTTGCGGTCTATGATTCGATGGGTGGCAAGCATACCTGGACGATCAAGTTCGACAAGGTGTCGGGCAGCGCCTCGGACTGGGGTGTGACGGTCACCGATGACACCGGAGCCACAGTGGGTACATCGACACTGAAGTTCAGCGGCAGCACTGTTGACCCGACAACCCAGACGCTCACCATCAATTCCAGTCCGAGCGGCGCCGATCCGCTCAGCGTGGTGCTCGATTTTTCCAGCGGGGTCACCTCGTTCTCCGCTGGCACCACCTCGACGCTGCGCACCTCGTCGGTCGACGGCAACGCGGTTGGCGCGCTGACCACGGTGACGATCGATGCGCAGGGCCACGTGGTGCTGAACTACAGCAATTCGCAGACCCAGACGCTGGGCGCGGTGGCACTGGCCGATTTCCGCGATCCGCAGCAGCTGCGCCGGGTCAGCGGCGGCCTGTTCGTCAACGATGGCAACGGGCCGACGCGCGTGGTTGCCAGTCAAACCGAAGGGGTCGGGCAGCTGCTGTCCAAGCAGCTCGAAGCGTCGAACACCAACCTTTCCGAGCAGTTCGGCGAATTGATCCTGATTCAGCGTGGCTTCCAGGCCAGCTCGCAGGTAGTCAGCGCGACCAATGACATGATCCAGCAACTGTTCGGTATCCGGGGCCAGGGGTGACCGAAACGGTTCTAGACTGGATTCCTGACCGTGCGCTGACGGACGACAAGGTTGCGGCAGCCTTAGACCAGGCGATCGAAGGCTGGGCTGAACGCTGGTTCGGCGCGCACCGATGCGTCCATCGTACGCCCTGGATTGTTGCACCCAAGCCCGCCACCGCTGGTTCGGTAGTGTCGGTTGCGGCGGAGCCGGCGCGGCAGAGCCTGCTGGGCCAGGCCCTGGGGCTGTCGGGTGCATTGCCGCCAGGCCATGATGGCGATGATCAGCTGCTTGATCGTTTTTTTGCCCATCTGATCGGCGACCTGCGTGAGGGGGTTATGCAGTGCCTTCCCGTGGCGGCGGCTGATCGCGACGCTTCAGGGATCGGTTGTGCTTTGCAGGTTCGCGCGGCGCAATCGGGCACCCCCCGGGTGGTGGCCGACTTGCCCTTGGCCCAGGCCGGTGCGGCGCGCGGCGCGAACCTGACCCTGTGGATTGGCCGGGCAGCCGCGACGGCGCTGCGCAAGCAGCTCTGCCCGGTTCAGAAGCTGCGGGCCCCGCAGGCAGTGTCATTGGCCTGTCTGGCTGGTGGCAGCCAGGCCGATTTCGCGGCCAAGCTCGGTATGGTGCGCCTGAGTGCTGCGGAGTTGGCGGATTTGGCGGTGGGCGATGTTCTGGTGCTCGACCACGATGCGCCGGATAGCGTCGAACTGATTACGGTGCCGGGTGGCGCGATGCTCGGTCGGGCGCGGCTGGCGCTCGGCGGGGATCAACTCGCCTTGCAATTCCAACGGGGGAAAGCGTGACGGGGAAGGGTAATGGCCGGACCGAAGGTTCCGGTGCCGCGCCAGTATTGGATCGGCAAGGCGCGCTGCTGGATCCAAAGTTGTTCGGCGGGGTGGAGCTTGAGCTTGAGGCCCGGCTGGGGCGAGGACGGATGACCCTGGCCGATCTGGCGGGCATGAAGCAGGGGGCCATTGTTACGCTGGACACGCCGCTGAACGGACAGGTCGAGCTGATCTTCAACGAGGCAACCGTGGCCCGTGGCGAGATCGTGGCGGTGGGTGACCAGCTGGGCCTGCGCATCACCGATGTCTTCGCCCGCGAGGAGTGAGCGGCGTGGCCATTGCCCTGCTTGTCGCGGACATGGCGACGCAAGCCACCCAGACCGGATCGGTGCTGGCCAGCGGCACCGATCCGGCCGTGCCGATCTGGCGCCTGCTGTTCGCTCTGGTGACATGCCTCGCCTTGGGCGTGGGTGCGATTCTGCTGTTGCGCACCCGGCTGAAAGGTGGCCGGCTGTTTCCGTCTGCCCTGACGACCGACCGCCGCTTGCGTCTGATCGAGCACCTTGCGTTGGGTCCGCAACGTGGACTGAGTCTGGTTGAAATCGACGGGCGGACCTATGCCGCGCTGGTCTCGGGCCAGGCTGCATGCCTGGTCGCGGTGCCGTCAGGAGAGCCGCCAAGCGAGGTCGGGAATGGCTGGCGCCAGACCCTGGCTGCGCAGGGCGACGATCCTGGCGCTGATGGCGCCGCCTGCGGCGTGGGCGACGACGGCGCCATCCAGCGCGCTCAACGCGGACTCCGCCTCGCTGGTCAGAACCTCGCTGATCATCGGGTTGCTTGCCCTGTTGCCGGCCCTGGTGGTGTGCATGACGGCGTTCCTGCGCATCGTCGTGGTCCTGTCGATGATCCGGCACGCCATTGGCATGCCGGAAACGCCGCCGAATATCGCCATTGCCACCCTTGCACTGTTCCTCACCGGGCTGACCATGGGCAACACGCTGGAGCAGGTGGCGGGGCGCGGGCTGATGCCCTTCCTGAGCGGGCAAAGTTCGATCGAACAGGCGGTCGATCAGGGCAGCCAGCCGCTCAAGACCTTCATGCTGCGCCAGGTGGCGGATCGCGACCTGAAGGCGGTTTACGCCATTGCCCGCAAGCCGTTACCCCATAGCGCCGCAGAGGTGGGCCTGATGCAGTTGACCCCCGCCTTTATGTTCAACGAATTGCGGGTGGCCTTTACGATTGGCTTTGTCGTGCTGCTGCCGTTCCTGCTGATCGACCTGGTCGTATCGTCGATTCTGCTCTCGCTGGGCATGTTGATGGTGCCTCCGGCGACCATTTCCCTCCCGCTCAAGATCCTGATGTTCGTCCTGATCGACGGCTGGGCCCTGATCCTGGAGGGGCTGGTTGGAAGCTTCCACTGATGCTCGGGGGAGCTTCCGGCCCGCGCGATTCCGTAATGTCGCCCGACGAGATCGCACTGTGGCACGAGTGCAAGCAGCAACAAAGCCGCTCCGCGCGCGAGCAACTGTTCTCCCGATACCTGCCCGTCGCGCGGCGCATTGCCTGGCGCTTGCGACGAGATTACGCTTCCGCGCCAATCGACGCCCGCGATATCGACCAATTGGCGCATGTTGGCTTGCTCGAGGCAATTGACCAATATCGCCCCGAGTTGGGGGTGCCGTTCCGTTACTACTCCACTCGCCGCATCACGGGTGCGATTCTGGATGGAATCGCGCGGTCGAGCGATGCGAGCCAACAGATTGCCACGCGACGGCGGATCGAGCGCGAACGGGTGCGCTCTCTGAGCCAAAAGGCGTCCGGCGGCGATCTGGCGGGTATGCTCAGTCAGATTGGCGACATTGTCGCTGAGCTGGCTCTCGGCCTGATGCTGGACGACGCGGCGCAGTCACAGCGTGAACCAATAGAGCCGGGGCGATCCAGCTATGAAACAGCGGCCTGGCGTCAAGCGCTGAACCATCTCCTCGAAACCCTGGCGACCTTGCCTGAGGCAGAGCAATCGGTCATCCGTCTGCACTATCTTGAAGGTGTCGCTTTCGAGGAGATCGCTAAGCTGCGCGGTCTCAGCAAGGGCCGGATTTCGCAAATCCACAAGGGGGCGATAAGCTTACTTCGCAAGCGATTGTCTGTTATTGGCCACTTTTCTCTTACCGGATAGGCGCCTGTGATGGTGGAAGCGGCAGATACATATTGCTCACCTGACCGGCTCGACACCCTGGTTGCCAGCTTGCGTCAGGATGGTGCGCTGGGTTTGCAGGCCCTTGATGAAAGTCTGAGGCAGTGGCCGCTTGATCCGCGTTTGCACTTTCTGCGCGGATCGGTCCTCGCCGGGCTGCAGCGCTACGATGAAGGACGTGCGGATATGGCACGCGCTGTCGAGATCGCGCCGGACTTTGCCCTGGCCCGTTTCCAGCTGGGGTTCCTTGACCTTACGTCAGGTCGGCCGATGGATGCACTGGGGGTTTGGTCGGCGCTGGGTGCCCTTCCGCCAGAGGCTCCGTTGCGGATATTCGCCGAAGGTCTGGCCAGTCTGGCTGCCGACGATTTTCCGGAGGCACGGCGCCAGCTTGAGCGGGGTATGGCCCTCAATCACGAGCACCCCCTGGTCAATGCCGATATGCAGCTGATCGTCGATGAAATCGACAAGCGGGCTGCGGCCGCCATGCCCGCCGGAAAGAGCGGCGTCGATGTGGCAGCTGCCGATGGTGCGTCGAGTGCGGTGGACATGTTGCTTCGCCAGTCGCGGCTTCGCGAATCCAACCGCCGGCTGAACTGAGGTGGAACCTTTATGCCAGGCGGATCGGCTGGTTGCGCTGCTTCGCCAGCGTTTCGCCGAACAGGCGCGGCGGCAAGGGGCGAAGGCCCGGATCCAGGGCGGCCTGCCAACGGCGGATGCGTCCGCCGATCCCGTGGCAGCCGAGATCGCCCGGGCGGGGGGCACGCAGCGGGCGATCCGGCAGGCGATGATTGAAGAAATGCTGTGCGATCGCTTCGGGAAAGGCTTCACCAACGAGCCAAAATTCCAGCAGATCATCGCCGATGTTGAACGGATGATGGCTGCCGACGCCGAACTCAGCGCCCTGCTGGACCAGGCGATCTCCGCGCTCTCGGCGCATAACCCATGACGTGCTTTATGGACAGCTGACCGCCAGCCGGCATCGTCAGGGAGGCTGGATCTGGCGATCCCGCGCTAGCGCCGCTGGTACTTCGCGATCCCGCTGGCCAGTTCGTTCGCGCCCAGCGCCAGTTGTTCGCCCGACCAGTCGGCCACCCAGACCGTGCCTGAGGCACCCGGGGCAAGGCGGGCGACATTGCCTTCGATTACCAGCCCGGCGGAACTGTTGTGGTGTTCCTCGGCCGCCACCGCGATCATCGCCGTGCCGTTCTCCTTGTGCGCCCCCTGCACGAACCAGTTGCCGCTGACCCGGCCCTTCGCCCCGGCTGGAAGGTCGATCATGTAATTGGTGGCCGTGCCCTGGCTGTCGTCAAAGCTGTTGTCGCTGGCCTCGATCCGCGCGGCGCGGCTTTTCAGGTAATGCCCGCCGCGCCCGGCTTCGAAGCGGCAGTGGCGCACGGTGACGCTGGCGTAGAAGTTGACGTAGATCGAGTGGGCGCAGGCGGCATAGCCACCGCAGCGGCCCAGCCGGGTGAAGGTCGATTGTTCGACCGTGATGTGGCCGTTCGGGTCGTTGGCCGCCAGGATCCCCTCGTCGCTGTCCTTGAACCACACCTGCGAAACCGCAAGGTTGCCCTTTTCAAGGCGGATTCCGGCCTGGTTGCCCTCGCCTGAGCGCTCGTCGGTGAAGATGAAGCCGGTGACTTTCGCGGCGCGCCCGCGCAGCACCAGCGCCGCCTTGCCTTCGCAATTGCGCGGGCCCGAGAAGATCGTCTTGCCCGGCACCGCCGCCTCGTAGGTGACATCGCCGGCGATCTGCACCCCGCAATCGTCCCAGTGGCCGGGGTCGATGCGGATCGTCCCCTTGCCGTCACCGATGGCGAAGATCGCGTCCTGCAGGCGATTGAAGCGCTGCCCACTCTCGACCACCAGATAGGGGTTGCCGGAAACATAGTTCTGCTGGGCCGGGGCGGGGCCGGCAACCAGCGCGAGCGCCGCCAGCGCGGCAAGACGGGTGCGGTTCATGGCCACCTGATACTAGGCGGCGTTTAAGCCCAAGCCAAGCGACTTGGCTAATGCTGCCTGACCAGCGCCAGCAGCGCCTCGCCCCACTCGCCCAGCTTGCGCGCGCCCATCCCGCCAATCTCGCCCAGTTCGTCGAGGCTGGCGGGGCGCCGCGCGGCGACTTCGCGCAAGGTGGCATCGTGGAACACCACGTAAGGCGGCACCCCGGCCTCTTTTGCGGTGTCGCGCCGCCAGGTCCGCAGCGCCTCGAACAGCGGATCGCCGCTGGGGTTGGCGGCCTGGTTGCGGCCGCGCTTGCTCCCGCCCGCGATCCGGCGCGGCGGAATCGCCACCGCGACCGCCTCCTCGCCCTTGAGGATCGCGCGGGCGGCCGGGCCCAGCGCCAGGCCGCCGTGCTCGGTCGGCACCAGCACGCCGCGGGCTTGCAGCGCGCGCGCCACCGGGCGCAGCAACGGCGCTTCATCCGCCCCCAGGATGCCGAAGACGCTGAGGCCATCGTGCCCGCGCGCCAGAACCCGCTCGTCGCTGGTGCCACTCAGCACCTTTTCGAGATGGCCGAGGCCATAGGATTGCCCGGTGCGATAAACCGCCGAGAGCAGCTTGCGCGCCACGTCAGTGGCATCGGCCAGCCCGGGCGCTTCGAGGCAATTGTCACAATTGCCGCAATGCTCGGCCGGATCTTCGCCGAAATGGCGGAGCAACAGGGCGCGGCGGCAGCCCGGTGTTTCGACCAGCGTGGCCAGGGCATCCAGCCGGGTGCGCTCACCCGCCTGCCGGGCCTCGTCCACCTCGGCCAGGCGGGCGCGGGCGCGGGCGAAATCGTCGGCCCCCCACAGCATCAGCGCCTGCGCCGGATCGCCATCGCGCCCGGCGCGGCCGGTTTCCTGGTAATAGGCCTCGATCGACTTGGGCAGGCCGGCATGAGCGACGAAGCGTACATCGGGCTTGTCGATCCCCATCCCGAAGGCCACCGTCGCGACCATCACCATTTCCTCGCTGGCGACGAAGGCGGCCTGGTTGGCCGCGCGCTCGTCCGGCGCCAGCCCGGCGTGATAGGGCAGCGTGGGGCGCCCGGTGGCGGCCAGCGCTGCGGCCAGCCGTTCGACCGCAGCGCGCGTCGGGGCATAGACGATCCCCGGCCCCGGTTCGGCGGCCAGCAGCCGCTTCAGCTGGGCCAGCGCATTGTCGCGCGGCGCAATCGCATAGCGGATATTGGGCCGGTCAAACCCGGCGACGATCAGCCCCTCCTGCCCGATGCCCAGCTGGGTGAGGATGTCGGCGCGGGTATGGGCATCGGCGGTGGCGGTCAGCGCAAGGCGCGGCACCGTCGGAAACTGATCCATCAGCGGGCGCAGTGCGCGATAGTCCGGGCGGAAATCGTGCCCCCACTCGGAAACGCAATGCGCTTCGTCGATCGCGAAGAGGCTGATCGGCGCGGCCTCGAGCAGTTCGCGGAAGTGCGACTGGCTGGCGCGTTCGGGGGCGACGTAGAGCAGATCGAGCAGGCCGGCGCGGAAGGCCTCCAGCGTCGCCGCGCGGTCAGCATCGGCACTGGTCAGGCTGGCGGCGCGAATGCCGTTGGCCCGGGCGGCGCGCAGCTGGTCGTGCATCAGCGCGATCAGCGGGCTGATCACCACACAGGTGCCGGCCAGCATCACCGCCGGCAGCTGGTAGGTCAGGCTCTTGCCCGCGCCGGTCGGCATGATCGCCAGCGTGCTCTCGCCCGCCAGCACCCGCGCCACCACCTGCTCCTGCACCCCGCGAAAGGCCGAGAAGCCGAAAGTGGCATGCAGGGTATCGCGTGCGGCCTCGAGCATTGCCCCGCCATGGCCGATAGGCGGCCACCCGCCAAGTTCAGCGCGTGGCTCTCTCCACAAGCGCTTCCTCGGGTTGCGAGAAGGCGCTGCGCCCGGCGGGGGCATCGTCGGGCACGGCCGTGGTGAAGAAGGCCAGGCCGCGCCCGCTGGCCGGATCGAGCCACAGGCCCGAACGCAGGCCGTAGGCGCTGCCCGGGTGGCCAATCCGCCGCCGTCCATCGGCGAACAGGGCATCGTGGCAGGCCGGCCCCGGGGCGCCGCCGATGATCTGCAGGGCCAGGCCATAGGCGCAGATCATCCCGTCGTTCCCGCCGCCTTCGCCAAGGCCATTGCGGCCATCATAGCGCCAGGCCGGGCGGGTCAGCTCGGCAAAGGCGCGGCGGCTGAGGAAGCCCCGCCCGCGTCGCGCCAGCAGCTGACCGATCCGGGCCAGGTCACGCATCGAGATCCTGAGGCCGCCTTGTGGCGAGAACAACGCGCCGTTGTCGCCGGGGCGATAGGTGCCGAGGTCGCACGGTGCCCCCACCCCGGTCACCACCGGGCAGGGCGGGATCACTCCCTTCAGGTCATCCTTCGCCACTTCGCCACTCGCCCGGTACAGCACCACCGCGCGGGCCGCCGTGCCGGGCGCGCAGCCCGACCAGTTGTAGCAGGCATCCAGCCGCAGCGGGCGCAGCACCAGGCGCGCCATCAATCGGTCAAAGCGCTCACCGCTGGCCGCTTCCATCACGCTCGCCACCACCGGGAAATTGAGGTTGGTGTAGTGGAACCAGCCGGATCCCGGGGCATGGGCCATGTCCCACAGCGCCGGCTCGGCCAGCCGCTGGCGCAGCGTGGTGCCCAGCGGGATGATGTAGCGATCCTCGCCATCAAGCAGGCCCGACTGGTGCGAGAGCAACAGGCGCAGGGTGATCGGCCGGTCGGGGAAGCCTGGGTGGCGCAGCGGCCAGCCCAGATAGTCCGACACGTCACGGTCGAGGTTGAGCTTGCCGGCATCGACCAGCCGTAACACGCCCAGCGCGGTGACCAGCTTGGAGACCGAGGCGATCCGCACCGGATCATCCGCCGTCACCAGGCGATGGCTGGCCCGGTCGGCCTCGCCCTCGGCCAGCACCACGCGGGCCTGGTTGCGGTCGAACGCAACCGCGACGCTGGCCGCTACCCCGGCATGCACCGGGGCGGCGGCAAGGATCAGCAGCAGGGCGGCGAGGCGGCGGATCATCCCGCCAGCATCACCCGCCGCTGCACCAAGGTCAATCGAGGTTGGGGCGCAGCCGGCGTTCGGCGAGCGTCAGGTCGATCCCGCAGCGCGCGGCATAGTCCTCCACCTGATCGCGCCCGATCCGCGCCACGCCGAAGTAATCGGCCTCGCCATGCCCGAAGTAAAAGCCCGAAACCGCCGCAGTGGGCAGCATGGCAAAGCTTTCGGTCAGGGTCAGCCCGGCATTGGCCCCGGCGCCCAGCAGCTCGAACAGCGTCGGCTTCAGTGCGTGATCGGGGCAGGCGGGATAGCCCGGCGCGGGCCGGATGCCGCGATATTCCTCGCGGATCAGCGCCTCGTGGGTCAGCTGCTCGCCCGGGGCATAGGCCCACAGCGTGGTGCGGGTGTGCTGGTGGAGCCGTTCGGCAAAGGCCTCGGCCAGCCGGTCAGCCAGCGCCTTCAGCAGAATATCGGAATAATCGTCATGCGCCGCCTTGAAGCGTTCGAGGTGCGGTTCGATCCCGTGGATGCCGACGGCAAAGCCGCCGATCCAGTCGCCCGCCGGGTCGATGAAGTCGGCCAGGCAGAAGTTGGCGCGATCCCGGCTCTTCTTCACCTGCTGGCGCAGGAAGGGCAGGCGGGTGCCGTTCTCCAGCACTACGTCGTCGCCATCGCGCCGGCACGGCCACAGGCCGGCGACGCCTTTCGCGACCAGCCACTTTTCGGCGATGATCCTTTCCAGCATCGCCTGGGCATCGGCCCACAGGCTACGCGCGCTTTCGCCCACCACCGCATCGTCGAGGATCGCGGGATAGGTCCCGGCCAGCTCCCAGGCCCGGAAGAACGGGGTCCAGTCGATGCATTCGGCCAGGTCGGCCAGATCCCAGTCGGGGAAGACGTGCACCCCCGGCTGGGCCGGGGCCGGGGCCTTCTGGGCCATGTCGGCCTTGAAGCCATTGTCGCGCGCCTCGGCCAGGGGCAGCAGGGCCGAGCCTTCCTTGCCGGCCCGCGCCACCCGCACCGCCTCGTAATCATCGGCGGTGGCCTTGATGAAGGGTTCGGCCTGGGTGTCCGAGAGCAGCTGGCTGGCCACGCCCACCGCGCGGCTGGCGTCGAGCACATAGACCACCGGGCCTTCGTAGGCCGGATCGATCCGCAGCGCGGTGTGAACCTTGCTGGTGGTCGCCCCGCCGATCAGCAGCGGGATGGTCAGGCCCGCGCGCTGCATTTCCTCGGCCACGGTGACCATCTCGTCGAGACTGGGGGTGATCAGGCCCGACAGGCCGATCATGTCCGCGCCCTCGGCCTGGGCGGTCTCGATGATCTTGGCCCAGGGGACCATCACCCCCAGATCGATCACCTCATAGCCGTTGCACTGCAACACCACGCCGACGATGTTCTTGCCGATGTCGTGCACGTCGCCCTTCACGGTCGCCATCACGATCCGGCCCTTGGGCCTCGCGCCGGCTTCCTTCTCGGCTTCGATGAAGGGCACCAGGTGGGCCACGGCCTTCTTCATCACGCGGGCCGATTTCACCACCTGTGGCAGGAACATCTGGCCCGATCCGAACAGGTCGCCCACCCGGTTCATGCCGGCCATCAGCGGGCCCTCGATCACCTCGATCGGGCGGGCATGCAGCTGGCGCGCCTCCTCGGTGTCCTCGACGATATGGGCGTCGATCCCCTTGACCAGGGCATGTTCCAGCCGGCGGACGACGTCCCAGCCACGCCATTCCTCGGCCTCTTTCTCGGCCTTGGCGTCACTGCCCTTGTAGCTTTCGGCCAGCGCGATCAACCGCTCGGTCGCCTCGGCATTGCGGCACAGGATCACGTCCTCGACCGCCTCGCGCAGCACCGGATCGATGGTGTCGTAGATGTCGATCTGCCCGGCGTTGACGATCGCCATGTCCATCCCGGCAGGGATCGCGTGGTAGAGGAACACCGAATGCATCGCGCGGCGCACCGTCTCGTTGCCACGGAAGCTGAACGAGAGGTTCGAGAGCCCGCCCGAGATGTGGACATGGGGGCAGGCGGCGCGGATCTCGCGCGCGGCCTCGATGAAATCGAGCGCATAGCGATCGTGCTCCTCGATCCCGGTCGCCACCGCGAAGATGTTGGGATCGAAGATGATGTCCTCGGGCGGGAAGCCCATGCCGGTCAGCAGTTGGTAGGCGCGGGTACAGATCTCGACCTTGCGCGCCTTGTTATCGGCCTGGCCCTTCTCGTCGAAGGCCATCACCACCACTGCGGCGCCATAATCCATGCACAGCCGGGCCTGGGCGAGGAAGGCTTCCTCGCCCTCTTTCATGCTGATCGAGTTGACGATTGGCTTGCCTGAAACGCATTTGAGCCCGGCCTCGATCACCTCCCACTTGCTGCTGTCGATCATCACCGGCACCCGGGCAATGTCGGGTTCGGCGGCGATCAGCTTGAGGAAGGTGGTCATGGCATGGACCGCGTCGAGCAGACCCTCGTCCATGTTGACGTCGATCACCTGCGCGCCGTTCTCGACCTGCTGGCGCGCGACCTCGACTGCCTTGGGATAGTCGCCCGCCAGGATCAGCTTCTTGAAGGCGGCCGAGCCGGTGACATTGGTACGCTCGCCGACATTGACGAAACGGGCGCTGCTGGGGGTGGTCATGGCAAGGTTCCGTGCGGCTCAGGCGGCCAGGGTAAAGGGTTCGAGCCCGGCAAGGCGGGTGACGGGGGGCAGCGTCGGGATGACCCGCGGCTTCAGCCCGGCCACCGCGCGGGCCATGGCCGCGATATGCGCCGGAGTGCTGCCGCAGCAGCCACCCAGCACATTGACCTGCCCCGCATCGGCCCATTCCCTGACCAGCGCGGCGGTCTGTTCGGGCAGCTCGTCATACTGGCCCAGCTCGTTGGGCAGGCCGGCGTTGGGATAGACCATGATCGCGGCGTCGGCGATCTGGCTCAGCACCTTGACATGCGGGCGCAGCTGCTGCGCGCCGAAGCTGCAGTTCAGCCCCACCGTCAGCGGCCGGGCATGGCGCACCGCGTGCCAGAAGGCCTCGACCGTGTGGCCCGAGAGGTTGCGGCCCGACAGGTCGGTCAGGGTCATCGACAGCATGATCGGGATCTCGCGGCCCAGCGCGGCTTCGGCCTTGCGCACCGCCATGATACCGGCCTTGGCGTTCAGCGTATCGAACACCGTTTCGATCAGGATGAAGTCGGATCCGCCCTCGACCAGCGCCTCGACCTGCTCTTGATAGACCGAAACCAGAAAGTCCCAGTCGATCTCGCGGTAGCCCGGATCGTTGACATCGGGCGAGAGCGACAGCGTCTTGTTGGTCGGCCCGACCGAGCCGCAGACAAAGCGCGGGCGCCCGTCCCTGGCAGCGAATTCATCGGCGACCTGCCGCGCGAGGCCCGCGCTGGCCTGGTTGATTTCGCGCACCAGATGCTCGGCGCCATAGTCGGCCTGGCTGATCCGGTTGGCGGAGAAGGTATTGACCGAGGCAATGTCGGCCCCGGCCTCGAAGTAGGCGCGGTGGATGCCAGCGGGCACATCGGGGCGGGTCAGCGCCAGGATGTCGTTGTTGCCCTTCTGGTCGTGCGACAGGCCCAGCGTGCCCGCGAAGTCGGCCTCGGTCAGCTTGAGCTGCTGGATTTCGGTGCCGAAGCCGCCGTCGTTCATCAGGATGCGTTTGGCCGCCTCGGCCAGGAAGGCGGCACGCGCCGGAGAGGGGGTGAGGGCCGTCATGCCGCTTGCTCCAGATCGCCGGCGCGGCGCGGACGCAGCCCCAGCAGGTGACAGATCGCGTAGCTCAGCTCCGCGCGGTTGAGGGTATAGAAATGGAAATCGCGCACGCCGCCGGCATAGAGCCGCCGGGCGAATTCGGCGGCGATGGTTGCCGCCACCAGCGCGCGGCTGGCCGGGCGCTGATCGAGCCCTTCGAACAGCCCGTCCATCCATTGCGGAATGGTCGCCCCGCAAGCGGCGGCGAACAGCCGCGTTTGCGCAACGTTCGAGACTGGCAGGATGCCCGGCAGGATCGGCGCGTCGATCCCCGCCTTGGCCAGCCGGTCGCGGAAGCGGAAGAAGGTTTCAGGCTCGAAGAAGAACTGGGTGACGGCCTGCTCCGCCCCGGCATCGAGCTTGCGCTTGAGGTTGTCGATATCCGCCTCGGGGCTGGGCGAATCCGGATGGCCCTGCGGATAGGCGGCGACCGAAATCTGAAAGGGGGCGATCGCCTTCAGCCCGGCGACCAGTTCGGCGGCATTGGCATAGCCGTCCGGGTGCGGCACGAAGGGCACCCCGGGCTGGCCCATGTCACCCCGCAGCGCGACGATGTGGCGCACCCCGGCGGCCCAATAGGCCTCGGCCACGCGGGCGATCTCGGCCTTGCTGGCATCGACACAGGTCAGGTGCGCGGCGGCGGGCAGGCGTGCCTCGGCAATGATCCGCGCCACGGTCTCGTGGGTCCGGTCGCGGGTCGAGCCACCCGCGCCATAAGTCACCGAGACGAATTGCGGGGCCAGCGGGGCCAGCGTGGTCACCACCTCCCACAGCTGCTCCTTCATCGCCTCGCTCTTGGGCGGGAAGAATTCGAAACTGACCCGGATATCGCCCGGCAGCCCGGCGAACAGCGGGGTATCGAGCGCGGTGCGCGCCTCGCGCAGGGCATCATAGCTGGTGATCATGCGGCTACCTTCGCGGCGGTGGGGGCAGGGGCGGAGGCGCGCTGTCCGGTCCAGATCTTGACCGTCAGGGGCGTGCCGGGCAGCGCCACCGGCAGCGCGGGCGCAAAGCCCGCTTCGCCCAGCAGCGCCAGCATCTGCTCGTCGGTGAAGCCAAGGCGGGCGTGGGCGTGGGCGGTGCGCAGTTCCTCCCGGTCATGCGCGGCGAAGTCCACCACCGCGATCCGCCCGCCGGCGCGCGTCACCCGCGCCGCCTCGGCCAGGACCAGTTCGGGGGCCTGGGCATAGTGCAGCACCTGATGGAACAGCACGGTATCGAAACTGGCGGCGGCAAAGGGCAGCGAGGCGAAATCGCCCTGGACCAGGTCGAAGCGGTCGGCCGGCAGATGCTGCAGCCGGGCGCGGGCGATCCGCAGCATTTCCGGGCTCATGTCGAGGCCGGTAACGTGATCGGCGCGGGCGGCAAAAAGTTCGGCCATCCGCCCGGTGCCGGTGCCGATGTCGAGCAGGTGGCCGATCCCGGCGCTGGCCAGCGCCTCGGCCAGCGCCGCCTCGACCGGGGCATCGGGGCAATGCAGCGAGCGGATCGAATCCCATTCCCCGGCGTGCCGGGCGAAATAGGCCGCCGCCGTCGCTTCGCGGGCGGCACGGATCGCGGCGAGGTGGCGCCGGTCTTCGGCGCAGCGGGCCGAAAAGGCCGGATCGTCGGCTTCGGCCCGGGCCAGCAGCTGCGCCGCCGCCTGCCCCAGCGATGGCGCCCCGCCCTCGGCCACCGCAGCCTTGAGGAACACCCAGCTGCCTTCCTTGCGCCGTTCGGCGAGGGCCGCATCGACCAGGATGCGGATGTGGCGCGAGACGCGCGGCTGGCTTTGCCCCAGCACCTGCGCCAATTCGCCCACCGCCAGTTCCATCGTGGCAAGCAGGCGCATGATCCGCAGGCGGGTCGGGTCCGCCAGGGCGCGCAGCAGGGGATCGATCCGCATGGTCATGGCCTCACATCACATAAAGACATAAACATATCTTTATGTGATTGCAATGGCGAATGCTTGCGCCTGCCTCTTGCGGTGGCGCGGGCAGGCGTTACCTAGGCCCAGACGCCATCAATCGTCCCACCCCGTTACGCTGCGGAGCCCGCCGATGAAACCCCTGTTTCCCGTCCTTGCCGCCGTGATGCTGCTGGCCGGCTGTGGCCATGGCAGCAAGGGCGGCGCCGGTTCGGGCGCCGAGAATGTCGAAATGCCGGCGGAAGAAGCGCTGCGCCCGCTCGATGCCGAAGCCACCCCCGCACCCGACGCCGATGCCACGGCAAGCGCCGATGATGGTGCCGCCGCACCGGCGGCCCCCGCGGCCGAGCCCGCCTCGACAGCCAGCGCCAAGCCGGCTCCGAAACCCTCGTCCACCCCGATCCGGATGTAAGATCAGAGTCCTTGGCTGTCGCATCGCGAAAAGCCCAAAACCGGTTCCCACTTTTGGGCGCGATGCTCTAATCTAGGCTGACCCGCCCGCGCCCGGCCTTGACCGTGGCGCGGCGCTTCTTGCCGGCCAATCGCTCGGCCTTGCCTACCCGGTTCAGCCGGCTCTTGGCGCGCTTTTCGGGCAGGCGGTGCGCCTCCACCAGCAGCTCGGCCAGTCGCTCGCGGGCATCGGCGCGGTTGGCTTCCTGGGTGCGGAACCGCCGCGCGGTCAGCACCAGCTCGCCCCGCGCGGTCATCCGGCTGCCGGCCAGCACCTTGAGCCGGGCGAAGACCTCGGGCGCCAGCCGCAGCGCAAAGACGTCCAGCCGCAGCTGCACTGCCGTCGCCACCTTGTTGACGTTCTGCCCCCCCGGCCCGGTGGCCTGGATGAAGCTTTCGCTGGCCAGCGCCATCGCCCGGCCAACCGCCTCGTCAGCACGCATCGCCCAGGCCCAGCACGGCGAAATCGGCGGGCAGCGGCGCCTGCGCCACGATGGCCGCCTTGCCCTCGCGCGGCACCACCAGCCCGGCGGCGTGGAGCATGGTGCGGGGCGCGCCCTTGCCGTCGCCATAGACCGGATCGCCCAGCAGCGCGCAGCCAAGGCCATGTGCGGCATGAACCCTGATCTGATGGGTCCGTCCGGTCTCGGGGCGGAATTCGACCAGCGCAAGAGCGCCGGCCCGCGCCACCAGCCGCCAATGGGTCAGCGCCGGCTTGCCCTTCTTCGCCGCGATCATCCGCCAGCCGGCAGCGGCGGTGGAAACCTTGGCCAGCGCCAGTTCGATCGTCCCCGCCTCGCCGGGCAGGTCGCCCGCCACCACCCCGAGGTAGCGTTTCTCGACCTGACGCGCCTCGAAGGCGGCGGCAAAGCGCTTCAGCGCGCGCGGGTTGCGCGCCAGCAGCAGGCATCCCGAGGTATCGGTGTCGAGCCGGTGAACCGGCATGGGCGCGCGATGAAAGCCCAGCCGCAGCATGTCCAGCCGGTCTTCCAGGCACAGGCCGCCAGCGCGCGGGCGGGTCAGCGGCAGGCCCGCAGGCTTGTCGATCACCAGCGCTTCGGCATCCTCGAACAGGATCGGCAGCTCGGTCATGCCAGCGCCGCCGCGATCCGCCGCAGCGCCTCGGCCAGCCGCGCCTCGTCAGCGGCAAAGCTGATGCGGAAGCCCGCCTGCCCCCCGAAGGCCGAGGCGGCAACCAAGGCCACGCCGTGCTCCAGCAGATGCAGGCACAGCGCCTCGTCATCGCCGAACCGGGCCATCAGCGGTGCGGCATCAACCATGCAGTAAAAGGCCCCGTCGGGCACCGGGCAGTGCAGGCCGGGCACCGCGTTGATCGCCGCGACCACCATGTCGCGCCGCGCGCGGAACCGTTCGCGCCATTCGGCCAGAAAGTCCTGCGGCCCCTCGAAGGCCGCCACCGCCGCCGCCTGCGACAGCGAGCAGGGATTGCCCGACGAATGCGACTGGAGCTTTTCCATCGCCCGGATCAGCCATTCGGGCCCCGCCGCGACACCGATGCGGAAGCCGGTCATCGCATGGCTTTTCGACACGCCCGAAATGGTCAGCACCCGCTGCGCGAGGTCCGGGCACTCCACCGCCAGGGTGGCATGGGCGCCGGCCCCATAGCGCAGCGGGGCGTAGATATCGTCGCTCATCACCAGCACGCGCGGGTGATCGCGCAGCACCGCGCCCAGCGCGCACAGTTCCTCGGCGGAATAGCAGGCCCCGGTCGGGTTGCCGGGCGAATTGAGCAGCAGCCAGCGGGTGGCCGGGGTGATCGCGGCGCCCAGTTGCGCCGCCGTGATGCGAAAGCCGCCAGCCGCAGCGGTGGGCAGGGCCACCACTTCGGCCCCGGCAAAGCGGACGATTTCGGGATAGGACACCCACCACGGCGCCGGGATCAGCACCTGATCGCCCGGATCGAGCGTGGCCAGCAGGGCGTGGAAGATCGCCTGCTTGCCCCCGGCCGAGACGGTGATCTGCGTGGCGGGAACGTCGATCCCCAGGTCGCGGTGGAAATGCAGCGCCGCCGCCGTCTTCAGCCGGGCGGTGCCGCCCACCGGGGTATATTTGGTCTCGTCCGCGTCGAGCGCCGCCTTCGTTGCCGCCACGACATGCGGCGGGGTGGCGAAATCGGGCTCGCCGACCGAAAGCGAAATGATGTCGCGCCCTTCGGCCCGCAGCGCGGTGGCGCGATCGGTCATCGCCGTGGTGCGCGAGGGGGCAATCCGCGCCAGTGCGGTCGACAGCTCGCTCATGCCAGCCGCGCCGCGACCAGCCCGCGCAGGGCATTGCCGATCAGGAAGCCACCGGCCAGATCCTCCAGCCGCAGCTCGGCCTCGACCGCGCGGCCGGCGTCGAGCAGGCTGCGGCGCAGCACCCCGGGCAACAGGCCCAGCCGGGCCGGCGGGGTCAGCAGCCGGCCATCGCGCTCGACGAACAGGTTGGTGAAGCAGCCCTCGGTCAACAGGCCATCGTCGCGGATCAGCAGCGCCTCGGCCGCGCCGGCGCCGCGCGCTACCTTCAGCCCCGCCTCGTAAAAGCCGCGATCGCTGGTCTTGTGCGCCAGCCGCCAGTCGCCCGGATCGAGCGGGTGGGGCAGCACCACGCAGGGCACGGGATCGGGCAGCGCGGCTGGCAGATCGGCGGCTTCAAGCGCATAGGCGCCCGAAGGGCTGACCACCAGCCGCACCCGCGCCGGGGCATCGAGCTCGAAACACAGCGCCTGGATCGCGTTGCGCGCGGCATGGCGGTCGAAAGCGAAACCGAAGGTGCCGGCGCTGGCCTTCAGCCGCTCAAGGTGCGCCTCGATCAGGGCGATGCCGCTGTCGGGGGCGAAATGCATGGTTTCGATCAGGTCGAAACCTGCCAGCATCCCGCCTGCCGCCGCCTGCCGCACGAAGCCCCCTTTCACCATGCATTCGCGCCATTCGGGCAGCGCGCCCGAATCCGCCACGATGGCCGAGCCTACCCCCAGCACGGCCCGCCCGCCGCCGGTACCATCGGGCGCCAGCCGCAAGGTGCGGATTGCCACATTGAACGCGGCATCGCCAGTGCCATCGGCGCTGCCCGGCGGGTCGATCCGCCCGATCGCGCCGCAATAGGTGCCGCGCGGATCGCGCTCGGCCCCGCCCAGCAGTTCCATCGCGCGGATCTTGGGCGTTCCGGTGACCGATCCGCAGGGGAACAGCGCGCGCAACAGCGCGGCGAGGGTCAGCCCGGGGGCCAGCCGCGCCTGCACGGTGGAGACCATCTGGTGCACCGCCGGATAGCTCTCGATGGCAAAGGGCGCCTCGACCCTGACGCTGCCGGGCACGGCCAGCCGCGAGGCATCGTTGCGCATCAGATCCAGGATCATCAGGTTCTCGGCCCGGTCCTTGGTGCTGGCGGCAAGGTCGGCGGCCAGGGCGGCGTCTTCATCGGGGGTGGCACCGCGCGGGCGGGTCCCCTTCATCGGCCGCAGGGTCAGCGCGCCGGCCTCGATCTGGAAGAACAGCTCGGGCGAGCATGACAGCAACCAGCCCGCGCCATCCCAGATCACCCCGCCATGGCCGCCGCCACCGGCCGCACGCAGCGCCGCGTAGAGCGCCAGCGGATCGCCGCGCCAGCTGCCCGCCAGCGGCAGGGTAAAGTTGGCCTGATAGATGTCGCCGGCGCGGATCGCCTCGTGCAATTCGGTAAAGCGCGCCACGTAGGCGCCCGGCGAAAGCTGCGGGTCGAGCGGGCCCAGCCGGCCGGCGGCACTGGCCCCGCCCAGCCAGGCGGATACCCCGGCGGCGGGGATCTCGGCATGGCCGGCAAAGGCCCCCAGCCACAGCAGTGGCCTGTCGGCCCCGCTGCGCGCGGCAGCCAGCCCGGCGAGGCGCGGCTCGAGCGCCAGCCCGGCCTCGTAGGCGATGTGCCCGGCCAGCACCAGGCCCTCGGCGCGCAGTGCCTCGGCCCGGTCCAGCGCGGCGGCCAGCTGATCCGGGCGCCGCGCCACCACCACCGCGCGCGGATCGGTGTAGAGCCGCGCCGGCGCCGCACCCGCACCGCGCGCATCGTCAAGCAGCACGAAGGGCCGGCTGGGCTCGGCAACGGGCAGGGCGGGCAGCTCGGCAGATGGCGACGCGGCAGGCATGGGCGGGCGGCATAGCCGCTTGGCCTGCGCCATGCAAAGCGCGCGACGCGAACCGCGTCAGAGCGGCAGGCTGAAGGTCGCTACCAGCCCGGCCACCTGCCCGTCGGGGCCGACGCGGTTGGCCAGATCGAGTGCGCCGCCGTGTTGTTCGGCAATCGCCCGCGCCAGGGTCAGCCCCAGCCCGGCGCCGCCGGTGCCACTGTTGCGCGAGGGTTCGCCGCGGGTGAACGGGGCCATCATCGCCGCGATCTCGCCGGGCGGGATGCCCGGGCCTTCGTCCTCGATCCGCACCACGGCCCGCGCCTGCCCGCCATGGCTTTCGCGCGCCAGCGATACCCGCGCCACCGCGCCATAGCGCAGCGCATTGCCGATCAGGTTGCGCAGCGCCCGGCGCAGCCAGGTGGCGCGCAGCGGCAGGGCGATGCGGGTGCTGGCCTCGATCGTCACCGGCTCGCCCATGTCCTCGAATTCCTCGACCACCGCGGCGACCAGCGCGCCCAGTTCGGTCACCTCGAGCGGATCGCTCGGCCGGCCCACCCGGGCCAGCGACAGCAGATCGTCAAGCGAGCGGACGATGTCCTCGATGGTCGCCGCCATGCGCGATCGTTCGCCCTCGTCCTCGACCGATTCGATCCGCACCCGCAGCGCGGCCAGCGGGGTCTTCAGATCGTGACCGATCGCGCCGAGCATCACGTCCTTTTCATCGAGCAGCGCGGAAATCCGCGCCTCCATCGCATTGTGCGCCTCGATCAGGCGGCGCAGGTCGTCCGGCCCCTGCGGCGCCAGCGCCCCGGCGCTGCCGGGCCGGCGGGCAAAGGCCTCGACCCGGGCGGTCAAGTCCGCCAGCGGACGGACGATGCGGCGCAAGACCAGCGCCATCACCCCCACCAGCACCAGGTAGATCACCAGGGTCTGCAGCAGCAGCGAACCCAGCACGCGGGGGCCGCCATCACCGTGCGGGATCAGCGTTCGCACCACCAGCCAGGGCCCGCCGGGGGTGCTGCGCAGCGCCCCGATCAGCACCCGTTCGGGGCGCGGGGGGTGGCTGCGCCCGAGCACCGCCTCGCGCCGTTCGGCCTGGGCCAGCGCCGGCGGATCGGCCGCCACGGCGCGATCAAGCACCAGCACCTCGGCCACCGGCATGTCCTGCTCGGCCAGAATTTCGCGCAGTTGCAGTTCGGCGCCGGGCCAGCGGTGATCGCCGGCCATCGGTGCAAAGGCGGCAACCTGCTGCGGGCGCAGCGGGGCGTGTTCGTTGCCCGGCGGCGGCCCGCCACCGCCTTCGCCATCCGCGCCGGGCGGCGGGGCCGGCGGCGCGGGGTGGCGGTGCACCGTGTTGAGCAGGCGGAAGGCCAGCGTGTGAGTCAGGTTGTCGTCGCGGTGGCGGGTGCCCATCCGGAACAGCAGGGTGATGCTGATCGCCTGGGCCAGCAGCAGCGCCAGCGCCAGCGCCAGCAGCACCTGGCCCTGCAGGCTGCGCGGCCACAGGCGGCGCAGCGGGTTCACTCGGCCTCGGCGGGCAGGCGGCGGACCTCGGCGGCAAGCATGTAGCCGCCACCCCACACCGTCTGGATCAGCTGGGGGTTGCGGCTGTCGATCTCGATCTTGCGGCGCAGGCGGCTGACCTGGTTGTCGACCGCACGGTCAAACAGGTGGGCCTCGCGGCCCTGCACCATGTCGAGCAGCCGGTCGCGATCGAGCACCTGGCGGGGGTGCTCGAGAAAGGCCATCAGCAGGCGGAATTCGACCGAGGAGATCGCCACCACCGCCCCTTCGGGATCGACCAGCCGGCGCTTGAGCGGCGACAGGCGCCAGCCCTCGAACAGGAAATCGAGCTGCCCCGCCGGCTCGGCCCCACCGCGCGCGGCGCGGCGCAGCACCGAACGGATCCGGGCGACCAGCTCGCGCGGTTCGAACGGCTTGACCACATAGTCGTCGGCGCCGATCTCGAGCCCGACGATCCGGTCGGTCGGCTCGCCCCGCGCGGTCAGGAAGATGGTCGGCACCGCATGGGTCTCGACCAGGTGGCGGCACAGCGACAGTCCGTCCTCGCCCGGCATCATGATGTCGAGCAGCACCAGTTCGGGGCTGACGGTCTTCAGCAGGGTGCGGGCCTCGGCGGCGCTGGCCGCCTCGTGCACGGCAAACCCCTGGCGGGCAAGGTAGGCCGCCAGGGGTTCGCGCAGCGCCGCTTCGTCATCGACCAGCAGCAGCCGGGTGGGGACGGGCTCGGTCATGCTGCCGGGCAGGACCTTACTGGCCCGGCGGGGGCGGCGGCGGGGGCATATCGCCGGGGCCGCCCGGGCCACCATGGCCACCGTGCCGGCCCATCCGGGCGCCCATCATCGCCCGCATCTTCTCATGCGCGGCCTTGCGCTCTTCCGGGGACAGCTTGCCATCGTGGTTGGTATCGGCCTGATCGAACAGGCTGAGGGCGGCGCCAACGAAGGCATCCTTGCTGACCACGCCGGTATGGCTGGGATCGGCCTTGTGCATGATCATCATCGCCATGCCCATCTGGCGCATATGATCGCCCATCCGGCCATGCTCGGGCTTGGGCGGGCCATCCTTGTGCGCGGCCATGAATTCATCGCGCGAGACGGCGCCATCGTGGTTGGCATCCATCCGGTCGAAGGCCTTGCCCTCGTGCTGGGCGCGCATCGCTTCGTGATCGGTGGCATCCAGCTTGCCGTCGTGGTTGGCGTCCATCTGGGCGAACAGCGCCTCGGCCTTGGCCTGCGCCTCGGCCCGGGTCTCGGTCTTGCCGGCGTCAGGGGCCATGTCGTGGCCGTGTTCCTCGGCGGCCCAGGCCGCACCGGCGGCCACCAGCGCGGCAGCGGCAATCGCAAGGGGAATGCGTTTCATGGGTTTGCTCCATCGTGGCCGGGATGTGGCCAGGGCGCCGGGGTGGCGATGAAAGCCGCGCCCCACCGGCCCCGGGGGGATGGGTGTATGCCGTTGGGGCGCGACCTTCAATCCCGGGTCTAGCCCCCACCTGTCGCGCAATTATGCCCGCGGCGGGCGATTTTGTCGCCAATTGTCATCCCTCCCGCCTAGCGGGGGCGATGCATTGTCCCCAGCCCGGCGGTGATGAACAGCGCCGTGGCTTGGCCCGCCACATCGGCGGTGTGCCAAACCCCGGGCGGGTTGATCACCGCCTGCCCCGGGCCGAGCGTGGTGGTCTCGACATGCCCGTCGGGGAATTCCTGGTGCAGGGTGATCCGCCCGGCGGTGCAGGCCACCACCTCGGCCCCGGCGGGGTGGCATTCCCACGAGTCCCAGCTTGCCGAGAAGGTGTAGAAACTGACCAGCCGCCCCTCTGCCCCGTCGGCGGCATGCCGCGCGACATAGCCCTCGTACCATTCCATCCCGGTGAATTCGGGCTCGACCACCGCGCTGGCGCCAAGGCCAAGGTGCAGCGGGGTGCGGGCGAGGTCGATGGGGCCGCTCACGGCGTTTCCATGATGAAGGCGTTCAGCTTGTTGCCGTCAAGATCGCGGAAATAGGCGGCATAGAACCCGGGAAAGCGTTCGCCCGGGGGGCCTTCGCAGCTGCCGCCGCTGGCCAGCGCCAGCGCATGGAGCCGGTCGACCTGCGCCCGGTCCTTCGCTTCCAGCGCCACCATCACCCCGTTGCCCACCGTGGCCGGCTGGCCATCGAACGGCAGGGTAACCCCGATTCCGGCGGCGCCACCCGGCACCCCCCAGGCGATGAAACGATCATCGCCGCCCATCCGCCCCACCCCCATTTCGGCGGCGATGGCATCGTAGAAGGCCGCGGCGCGCGGCAGGTCATTGGTGCCAAGCGTAACGTAACCGATCATCGCCGTTCTCCCGCTTGTGAGTCGTTTCAGAACATTACGCGAACATCATCCGCCCTACAAGGGCGTGCAGGCCGCCTCCAGCCAGGCCAGCGCGGCGCCATCCAGCTGCGGCGCCAGCACCTTGCGGACCTTGGCGTGGTAGTCGTTCCACCAGGCCACCTCGTCGCGGGTCAGCAGGGTGGTGTCGACCAGATCGCGGGCAATCGGCACGAAAGTCAGCGTCTCGAAGCCGAGATAGCGCCCTTCAGCCCCGGCGATCGCGCGCTCTTCCACCAGCACCAGGTTCTCGATCCGGATGCCGTATTCGCCGGCCTTGTAATAGCCCGGCTCGTTCGAGAGGATCATGCCGGCCAGCAGTTCCTGCCCGGTGCCGGCCTGCCCGCCGGCGGACTTGGCGATCCGCTGCGGCCCTTCATGCACCGAAAGGAAGCTGCCCACCCCGTGGCCGGTGCCATGGGCATAGTCGAGCCCCGCGGCCCACAGGTATTGCCGCGCCAGGGTATCGAGCTGGGCGCCGACCGTGCCCTGCGGGAAGACAATCCGGTCGAGCGCGATGTGGCCCTTCAGCACGCGGGTGAAACGGTCCTTCACCTCGGCCGGGGCCTCACCGGGGCCGATCCATACGGTGCGGGTGATGTCGGTGGTGCCATCGGCATATTGCCCGCCCGAATCGACCAGATAGACGCTGCCCGGATCGAGCCGGCGGTTGGTCTCTTCACAGACGCGATAGTGGCACTGCGCGCCGTTTGGCCCGGCGCCGCTGATCGTGTCGAACGACAGGTCGCGCAGCATCGGATCGGCGGCGCGGAAGGCCTGCAATTGCGCAGCTGCCGACAGTTCGGTCACCGTGCCCTTCGGCCCCTCGCCCTCCAGCCAGTGGAGGAAGCGCGCCATCGCCGCCCCGTCGCGGGCCTGCGCGGCGCGGTGGCCAGCCTGTTCGACCGGATTTTTGGTGGCACGCGGCAGCACGGTCGGGTCCAGCCGGCGGACCACCTTGGCCCCCGCCCCTTCCAGCGCGGCAAACACCGCCGCGACCGACCGTTCTGGGTCGACCGCCACTTTCTTCCCCGCCAGCGCGGCCAGCGCCGGGGCGAAAGCCTCGCGCGGGGCGATCCGCACCGAATTGCCGAGGTGCTGGGCCAGTTCCGGCGTGACCTTTTCGGGGGCGATGAACAGTTCCGCCGTGCCGTCGGCATGGGCGAGCACGAAGCTGAGTGCGACGGGCGTGCGCGCGACATCCTCGCCCCGCACGTTGAGCAGCCAGGCCACCGAATCAAGCGCCGAAACCACCGCCGCGTCAAGGCCCTGCTCGCCCAGCCATTCGGCCACCCGGGCGCGCTTGGCCTCGCTGCCCTCGCCGGCATGTTCCAGCGCATGGGGCACGGCGGGGGCCAGGCTCTGCGCCGGCTGGTCGGCCCAGACCGCGTCGATCGGATTGCCTTGCGTTGCCACCAGCGCGGCGCCCGCCTCGTCCAGCAGCTTGGCCGTCGCCTCGACCCAGGGCTGGCCATGCAGCCAGGGATCGTAGCCGATCCGCGCCCCCGCGCCGGCATGGCCAGCCAGCCATGCCGCCGGGCTGGTGGCCGGGACCGACTGATAGTCGAACAGCCGCCCGTCGACCTGATCGCGCACCTGCAGGGTATAGCGCCCGTCGACGAAGATCGCCGCCCGGTCGAGCAGCACCACCGCCGTTCCCGCAGAGCCGCCGAACCCGGTCAGCCATTCCAGCCGCTGGGCATAGGCGCCGACATATTCGCTCATGTGCTCGTCGGAAATCGGCACGACGAAGCCGGTCAGGTTGCGGCGCTTCAATTCCTCGCGCAGCGCCGACAGGCGCGCCTCGTGGGTGGGCATCAACATATTGCTCTCCTTGAGGGGGCACCATACAGGCAAGCGATGCCTAATGCCACCACTCCCCCCGCCGCCCCCCCAGTCGCCGCCAAGCGCCCGGCCCCCTACACCCGCCACGGGGTGACGGTGGCGGACGACTATGCCTGGCTGCGCGATCCGGGCTATCCCAAGGTCTCCGATCCCGAGATCCTTGCCCATCTCGAGGCCGAAAACGCCTGGTTCGAGCACCGCATGGCGCCACACCAAGGGCTGATCGATCGCCTGTTCGGCGAAATGCGCGGCCGGGTGAAGGAGGCTGACAAGTCGGTCCCCCAGAAGGATGGCGACTGGCTCTACTGGATCGAGTTCGAGGAAGGCGCCGAATACAAGAAGTGGTGGCGCCGCCCGGTTGGCGCCCCCGGCGATGGCAGCGCCGACCAGCTGCTGTTCGACGAGGTCGCCGCCGCCCAGGGCAAGGAATATTTCCGGCTCGGCGCGCTGTCGGTCAGCAAGGACGGGCGGCTGCTGGCCTGGGCGGTCGACGACAATGGCTCGGAACGGTTCACCGCGCGGATCATGGTGATCGCCACCGGCGAGGCGCTGCCCGAGGTGATCGAGGATACCCTCTCGGCCCTCGTCTGGTGCGCCGATGACAAGGCGCTGGTCTACAGCCGCGCCAACGAGCACTGGCGCACCGACAATGTCCGCCTCCACTGGCTCGGTCAGCCGGTCGAGAACGACATCGAACTCTATCACGAGGATGACGAGGGCTTTCTGGCCGGCGCCGACCTTTCGGCCAACGAGGAATGGCTGATCATCGCCACGGGCGATCACCAGACCAGCGAGGTGCGGCTGGTCAGCGCCAAGGATCCCACCGGCCCGCAGCGGCTGGTCAAGCCGCGTGCCGAGGGGGTGGAATACAGCGTCGACCTGCATGGCGAGACGCTGTTCATCCTGACCAACGACAGCCACGAGAACTTCCGCCTTGCCACCGCGCCGCTCGCCGCGCCGGGCGAGTGGACCACGCTGGTCGAGGGGACGGAGGATTTCTACCTCACCGGCTTCGAGCTTTACCGCGACTTCTACGTGCTCGAGGGCCGGCTGCGCGGGCTCGACCGGATCGAGCTGCGCTATTACGACGATCCGGCGCGGATCGAGCCGATCGTGTTCCCCGAGGAAAGCTTCAGCGCCGGCCTGGCTGACAACCCCGAATGGGCGGTGGAACGGCTGCGGCTGTCTTACGAAAGCATGGTCACCCCCTCGACGGTCTATGACTATCACGTCGGCACCCGGCAGCTCGAGGTGCTCAAGGTCCGCGAGATTCCCAGTGGCTATGACGCCAGCCAGTACGAAACCCGGCGGATCGAGGTGCAGGCGCGCGATGGCACCATGGTGCCGGTCAGCGTGGTCATGCGGCGGGATCGCGATGCGCTGAACGGCGGGGCGGCGGGTCCGCTCTATCTCTATGGCTACGGCGCCTATGGCATGGCCATGCCGCCGGGCTTTTCCGCCGGCCGGCTCAGCCTGGTCGACCGGGGCTATGCCTATGCCATCGCCCATATCCGCGGCGGCGATGATCTGGGCCGCGCCTGGTACAAGGCCGGCAAGCTGATGGCCCGCACCAACACCTTCCACGATTTCGTCGACGTGGCGAAGGGGCTGGTGGCCGAAGGGCTGACCGCGCCGGGGAAGATCGCGGCGGCGGGTGGTTCCGCCGGGGGCGAGCTGATGGGCGCGGTGATCAATTCCGACCCCGGACTGTGGGGTGCGGTGGTGGCCCACGTGCCCTTCGTCGACGTGGTCAACTCGATGTCCGATGCCAGCCTGCCGCTGACCCCGGGCGAATGGCCCGAATGGGGCAACCCGGTGGAGGATGCCGACGCCTTCCACTACATGCTGGCCTATTCGCCCTACGATCAGGTCAAGCCCCAGGCCTATCCGCCGCTGCTGGTCACCGCCGGGCTGAACGATCCGCGCGTCACCTATTGGGAGCCGGCCAAATGGGTCGCCAAGCTGCGCGAGCTGAAACTGGGCGACAGCGAGCTGCTGCTGAAGACCAATATGGGCGCCGGCCACGGCGGCAAGAGCGGGCGGTTCGAAAGCCTGAGGGAGACCGCCGAGGAATATGCCTTCATCCTCTGGCAGATGGGGGTCGAGGGGTGAGCAACCGCCACAAGCTTGCCTTCACCGCCGAGCCCCAGCACATCGATGCGCTGGGCCACGTCAACAACGCGGTCTGGGTGCAGTGGATCGAGGCGGTGGCGACGGCGCACTGGCAGAAGGTGGCCAGCGCGGAGCATCAGGCGCAATGGGTCTGGGTCGTGACCCGGCACGAGATCGACTACAAGGGCAACATTGGCCCCGGCGAAGGCGTGACGGCGGAAACGTGGATTCCCACGGCGCCCACCGGCGCGCGGTTCGACCGGCGGGTCGATTTCCGCAACGCCGATGGCAAGGTGATCGTCAGCGCGCGCACCACCTGGGCCTTGCTTGATGGTGCAAGCGGGCGGCTGGCGCGGGTCCGTGACGAGATCACCGCGCCGTTCCGCCCCTTTGGCGACGAGGCCTAACCCAGCACCGCTTCCACCGGCACGTGGGCGTAACCCAGCTCGCGCGCCACGGCCTCGTAGGTCACCTGGCCTTCGTGGACGTTCAGCCCGGCGGCAAGGTGCGGGTCGGCCTTCAGCGCTTCCTTCCAGCCCATGTCGGCGATGCGCAGGGCGTGGGGCAGGGTGACGTTGTTCAGCGCATAGGTGCTGGTGCGGGCCACCGCGCCGGGCATGTTGGCGACGCAATAGTGGACGATGCCATCGACCACGTAGGTCGGCTCGGCATGGGTGGTGGCATGGCTGGTTTCGAAGCAGCCGCCCTGATCGATCGCGACGTCGACCAGCACCGCGCCCGGCTTCATCGTGCCGAGCATCTCGCGGGTCACCAGCTTGGGCGCGGCGGCGCCCGGCACCAGCACCGCGCCGATCACCAGATCGGCCTCGGCCACGCAGGCGGCAAGGTTGGCGCGGCTGGCATAGCGGGTCTTGGCGCCGGCCTCGAAGTGGATCGCCAGGCGCTCCAGCACATCCGGGTCACGGTCGAGGATCGTCACGTCGGCGCCGAGGCCAACGGCCATCTGCGCGGCGTTGAAGCCGACCACGCCGCCGCCGATCACCACCACCTTGCCCGGGGCCACGCCGGGCACCCCGCCCAGCAGCACGCCCCGGCCGCCGTGGGCCTTCTCCAGCGCGGCGGCCCCGGCCTGAACGCTCATCCGGCCGGCGACCTGGCTCATCGGCTTGAGCAGCGGCAGGGTGTTGTTGCGGCCGGTCACCGTCTCGTAGGCGATGGCCGTTACGCCAGACTTCAGCAGGTCCGCCGTCTGCTCCGGGTCCGGCGCGAGGTGGAGGTAGGTGTAGAGCACCTGGCCCTTGCGCAGCATCGCCCGCTCGGCGGCCTGCGGCTCCTTCACCTTCACCACCATTTCGCAGCCGGCGAAAATGGTTGCCGCGTCGGGCTGGATCGCGGCCCCGGCGGCGCGGTAATCCTCGTCGCTGGCGCCGATGCCGGCCCCGGCGCCGCTTTCGACCCAGATCTCGTGGCCATGGGCGGCCAGTTCGCGGACGCTCTCGGGCGTCAGGCCGACGCGGTATTCGTGGTTCTTGATTTCGCGGACGGTGCCAACACGCATGGTCTCTCTCCCAAGCTATCGTGTGGCGGCAGGATAGCAGCGCGGCGGCGGGGCTTTTCACCTTTCGCGCTGGCCGGGCGGCGGAATTGTGGTAGGATTTCGCGTTGCTAAGGTAAAATGCGGGAGAATATTGCATGGATCGCGCCGATGCCGCCCTGCTGGAAGCGTTGCAGGCCGATTCCTCGCGGCCCTTGGCGGAACTCGCCGAACGCGTCGGCCTCTCGCCCTCGGCCTGCCACCGGCGGGTGCGGGGGCTGGAGGAACGCGGGCTGGTGGCCGGCTATTCCGCCCGGCTGGATCCGCGCCGGCTGGGGCTGATGGTCGAGGTGTTCGTCGAGATCACCCTGACCAGCCAATCGCGCGAGGCGATGGACCGCTTCGAGCAGGCCGTGGGCGCCTTCGACGATATCCTCGAATGCCACCTGATGAGCGGGCAGGCCGACTATATCCTGCGCGTCGCCGCCGAGGACCTTGACCATTACGACCGCATCCACCGCAACTGCCTGGCCCGCCTGCCGGGGGTATCGGCCATGCACAGCAGCTTTGCGATCCGGCGGATCAAGCGGATGGCCGGCTATCCGGTGCCGCGCGGCTGAAACGGCGGCCGGAACGGGCCTGCCGTCCGGCCCGAAGCGTCCCAAATGGCCCGCTTGCGCGGCGAAGGCGGCGGCCAAGCCCTTGAAAAGGCGGCATGTTCACAAACTTCACCCGTATCGCGTGATGCAATGCGAATTTCCCTGCAACTTTTCCGTTGCGAATCAAGAGCTTCACCCATGTCAAAGAACGGCGCCATGGCTGGCACCGTGCGGGCGTGTAGGAAAGGGGTTTTTAGGGTGGAGTGAAGGGGAGGAGGGTGAATGCGAGGGGGTTACCCCCTCGCGCTCCTAGACTGACTCTAAATCAACAAGGCCGCCATTTTCGAACCCAAATTCCTTTAGGGCCGCTGCAATTTTCTGTTCTGGAAATTTTTTCGGATCATGGCCGACTAGAACCCATATTCTTGGCGCAATATGATTTGAATGATCTGATATTTCAGAACTTATTTTTTGTAAATCATCATTATGGTAAGTATGTATTTCGAGTTTCGCGTGCGGGCCTTCATATTTCACTCTTTGTGCCGTCCATTTAAGCGAATAGCCACCATTGTGTGAAAGAAGGGAGTGAATTATAGCGTGACGCTTTTCCCCCAGAATTTTTGTTTTTATTCTTAAATCACGAATGAAATCTACTGCGCCTTCTGTCAGCCGATCATCTTTTTCCATTATTTTGAGGTAATCGAGCTTTCCCGAGAGCGATATCGGGTGATCCTTGCGGATTTCGATACAATTTTGCTGATACCAAGCGATAAGCTCGTCAAGCATACGCTCGATACCCGCCCAAGTTATCGTCACGTTCCCAACGGTGGCGAGAACCGATAGCACATAGTCTTGCCGGATTTTGGCGCGCTCAGATCTTAGCTGTTGCGCGTGAAGAAGCGCTGCCCACCGTACGAACGGGACACGGCGCAAACATCGCTTCATGCGCGACATTGCCAATGGTGAAACATCCTAAAATGGCATGGGAGCGCGAGGGGGTAACCCCCTCGCATATCTATCCCTTCACTACCTTGAACCTTACTCCGCCGCGATCCCCGCTGCCTTGAACATATCGGCCTCGTCCCCCGCCACCGGCGCATCGCCGTTGGCGGCGTCCTTGGCTTTGCGGCGGCTGTCGAAGCTGGACCAGACGTCCTGCCAGTTGCCGCGGGTGGCGCCCTTCGAATACTCCGTCGCGCGGGTTTCGAAGAAGTTGGCGTGTTCCACCCCGTTGAGCAGCGGGGCGAGCCAGGGCAGGGGGTGATCCTCGATCATGTAGATCGCGGGCAGGCCGAGCTGGCCGAGGCGCCAATCGGCGATGTAGCGGATGTAGCGCTTGATTTCCTTGGCGCTCATCCCCGGCACGGGGCCCTGTTCGAAGGCGAGATCGATGAAGGCATCTTCCAGCCGCACGGTTTTCTGGCAGCAATCGATGATGTCTTCCTTGACCGACTTGGTCAGGCAGCCGCGTTCCTTGACGAAGGTGTGGAACAGCTTGGTGATGCCTTCGCAGTGGAGCGATTCATCGCGCACCGACCATGAGACGATCTGGCCCATGCCCTTCATCTTGTTGAAGCGCGGGAAGTTCATCAGCATGGCGAAGGAGGCGAACAGCTGCAGCCCTTCGGTAAAGCCGCCGAACATGGCGAGGGTGCGGGCGATATCCTGATCGGTTTCGACGCCGAAGGTGTGCAGGTAATCGTGCTTGGCCTTCAGCTCCTCGTACTCAAGGAACATGCCGTATTCGCTTTCGGGCATGCCGATGGTGTCAAGCAGGTGGGAATAGGCCGCGATGTGGACGGTTTCCATGTTGCTGAACGCCGCCAGCATCATCTTGATCTCGGTGGGTTTGAAGACGCGGCCGTATTTCTCGTGATAGCAATCCTGCACCTCGACATCCGCCTGGGTGAAGAAGCGGAAGATCTGGGTCAGCAGGTTGCGTTCATGGTCGCTGATCTTCTGCGCCCAGTCACGGCAATCCTCGCCCAGCGGCACTTCCTCGGGCATCCAGTGGATCTGCTGCTGGCGCTTCCAGAACTCGTAGGCCCAGGGGTATTCGAAGGGCTTGTAGGTTTTGCGGGCTTCGAGAAGGGGCATCGGCGTGGTCCTGTCAGCGTAGGGCTAGTTTAACACGAAAAGCGGGCGGTGGCCTATTTCCAGAACCACCGGGGAGAAAGGGCGCGGGCGGCGCGATTGCGCCACATCTGGATATAGAGCCACAGGCCCGAGCCGGCGAAGAAGGCCAGCGAGAGCCCCGAGAGGATCGACAGCGCGGTGCCGACAGGGCCGAAGGGCTGGCCGGCGTGGAGGTGCTTGATCTGCATCCGCCAATCCATCTGCCCGGGCCGTGTTCTGGGCCGGCAGGTGAGATCGGGCGGGCAGACAAAGCCCGGATGGGTGGCGGCCAGTTCCGCCGCCGAGGGCCCCTTGCGTTCATCGGTGCCCAGCACGTGGTTGTACTGGATCACCAGCCCCGTCACCGCCACCCAGATGAGAAAGGGGGCGAAGAAGAGGCTGAGCCAGCGGTGATAGATGCGGAGCATCGGTGCTTCATCCCACGCGATCAAAGGGTCGCCTTGATCGAAACTACTGGCACGCCAGGCATTCCTCGTAATCGGTCTGGCCGGCGGAGAGTTCGATCTTGGGGGCATCCGCCGTATTGTCGGCCTCGACCCCGCCGGCGAACCCGGCGCGCTGCACCGACTTCGAGCGCAGGTAGTAGAGCGACTTGATCCCGCGTTCCCACGCCTGGAAGTGGAGCATCATCAGATCCCACTTGTCGACATCGGCGGGGATGTAGAGGTTCAGCGACTGGGCCTGATCGATATAGGGGGTGCGATCGGCGGCGAATTCGAGCAGCCAGCGCTGGTCGATCTCGAAGCTGGTCTTGTAGACGGCCTTTTCCTCCGGCGAGAGGAAATCGAGGTGCTGGACCGAGCCGCCCATCTCGAGGATCGAGTTCCAGACGTTGGTCGAATCCTTGGCCTTGGCCTGGAGCAGTGCCTCCAGGTAGGGGTTCTTGACCACGAAGGAGCCCGACAGGGTCTTGTGGGTGTAGATGTTGGCCGGGATCGGCTCGATGCAGGCGCTGGTGCCGCCGCAGATGATGCTGATGCTGGCGGTGGGGGCGATGGCCATCTTGCAGCTGAAGCGCTGCATCACGCCCATGTCGGCGGCATCGGGGCAGGCGCCGCGTTCCTGCGCGAGCAGCAGGCTGGCCTCATCCGCCTTGGCGGCGACGTGGCGGAACATCTTGAGGTTCCACGCCTTGGCCATGGCGCTTTCGAAGGCGATGCCCTTCTTCTGCAGGAACGAGTGGAAGCCCATCACCCCCATGCCGACCGAGCGTTCGCGGCTGGCCGAATAGACCGCGCGGGCCATTTCGGGGGGCGCGCGATCGATGTAATCCTGCAGCACGTTGTCGAGGAAGCGCAGCACGTCTTCGACGAAGCGTTCATCGCCGTACCACTCGTCCCAGGTCTCGAGGTTCAGCGACGAGAGGCAGCAGACCGCGGTGCGATCGTTGCCGAGGTGGTCGCGGCCCGTCGGCAGGGTGATTTCCGAGCAGAGGTTCGAGGTGGAAACCTTCAGCCCCAGGTCGCGGTGATGCTGCGGCATCATCCGGTTCACGGTATCGTTGAAGACGATGTAGGGCTCGCCCGTGGCGAGGCGGGTTTCGACCAGCTTCTGGAACAGGCTGCGGGCATCGACCTTGCCGCGCACCGAGCCGTCCTTCGGGCTACGCAGCGCGAATTCGGCGCCATCGCGCACGGCTTCCATGAATTCGTCGGTCACCAGCACGCCGTGGTGCAGGTTCAGCGCCTTGCGGTTGAAGTCGCCGCTGGGCTTGCGGATCTCGAGGAATTCCTCGATCTCGGGGTGGCTGATGTCGAGATAGCAGGCGGCCGAACCACGGCGCAGGCTGCCCTGGCTGATCGCCAGAGTGAGCGAATCCATCACCCGGACGAAGGGGATGATCCCGCTGGTCTTGCCATTGAGCCCCACCGGCTCGCCGATCCCGCGCACGTTGCCCCAATAGGTGCCGATCCCGCCGCCCCGGCTGGCCAGCCAGACGTTCTCGTTCCAGGTGTTGACGATGCCTTCGAGGCTGTCGTCGACCGAATTGAGATAGCAGCTGATCGGCAGGCCGCGCCCGGTGCCGCCGTTCGACAGGACCGGGGTGGCGGGCATGAACCACAGCTTGCTGATATAGTCATAGATCCGCTGTGCGTGATCCTGATCATCGGCATAGGCATCGGCGACGCGGGCGAACAGATCCTGATAGGTCTCGCCGGGCAGCAGGTAGCGATCGTCGAGCGTGTCCTTGCCGAACAGGGTCAGCAGGGCGTCACGGCTGGCGTCGGTGACGATGGCGAAACGGCGATCGTGCACCGCCTTCGAATCCTCGCGCTCGGCCGCCTTCGCCGCTGCCGCCGCGCCGGCCATGGCCGCCCCGGCTGCCGCCACCAGCGCATCCGAACCCTGGTCTGCCTGTGCCATCGCTACTGCCGCCTTGGTTGCTTCCTTTGCCCTGGAGGCCTTGGGGGCCTTCACCGCCACATCCGAGCCATCCACCGGTGCAGTCTCGTCCCTGCTGCTGAATTCCACTTGTACTGCCCCCTGAAATACCTTGCCCCCTGGGCGATTCCGAATCGGGCGATCGGGACAATAGCACGGACGGATCAAAGCGGGAACGTTGCTTGCCCCCATCCGCGCCGCCGCGCCATGCACCAGGCCCTGCCGACCATCCCGAATCGCCCCTGCCGCGCCATGGCGGCCAAAGTGTTGTTCCGACTAGGTCTTGAGGCCCCCCGATCTCCCGGCCACTAGTGATAGTGCTGGCAAGCCGAGTCCGGCGCAAGAGGGTGAATGTACGGTTTACCCTGTCGGCGACTCGCTTCGGCGCAGCCCCGCCATGCCCCGCCACCGCGACGCGCTGGATTTGCGTGACTGTCCCGCGGCGCAAGAGTCAAAGTGAATCTGTGAAAAAATTTTTGGCAGTGGACAGGCGGTGGAGGGCGCCCTGGCCGGCTTGACAGCAATGGAATCGGGGCGCGCAATTTTGTTGCCGAAACAGCCCCGCCAAGGCCCGTGATGCGCCTCAGCCGTGGCGCGGCGGCGCCCGGTCCGGGGCCCATTCGGTGATCCCGTCGTCCAGCCGGCGGACCACGTGGTAATTGGCCCGGATCGCCGCCATGAACGGCGCCGGCAGCCGGGTCTGGCGCAGCGGCGAGCCCGGCGGGCGATCGAGCACCAGCAGCGCCGGGCGCCGCGCCATGATCTGGGCCATCAGCGGGCGGGGATCCTCGCCGGTCCGCAGCTTCTGCCCATAGGCGAAGAAATCGAGTGCGAAGGGCCGCCCCGCCCAGAAGCAGGCCGCCAGCCGCTCGCACAGCACCGGGCCCGGCGCGGCGCGGACATCGCCGATCAGCCTGGCCCATTCCTGCCGCTCGCGCGGGGCATCGCGATAGGTTTCCAGCGACAGCGGCACAGTGGCATCGCCCACCTCGAAAGCGGCGCAGACCAGCACCGGCAGCGCGATCAGCGCCAGCGGCCAGCCGGGCACCGGCCCGGCCATCGGGCGGCGGGTGCCCAGCGCCGCCATGGCCAGCACCACCAGCACCGCCATGGCCTCGAAATGCGAATTCACCGCCACCCCGGCCCCTTCGTGCTGCAGGGTGCCGTTGATCAGCGCCAGCGCCGCATAGGTGACCAGCAGGCGCCAGCGCGGATCGGGCCGTGCCCCGCCCAGCGCCCACCACGCCGCGCCGCCCAGCGGCGCCAGCAGGATCAGCAGCAGCGCGCCCTGGATCCAGTTCTGCGGATCGACGGTGCGGGCAAAGCCCATCACCTCGACAAACACCGCCAGCCCGAACAGGTGGTGGACCAGCCCGATCGCCAGCCCGCCCAGCATGGCCCCGCCCAGGCACCAGGCCAGCGCCGCGCGCCGGTCGCGCCGCCACAGCCACAGCGCCACCGCCGGGGGCAGCGCCAGCAGGTTGTGCTTGGTGACCAGGCTGGTGACGATCAGCAGCGCGGCCAGGGCGAAGTGCGGCAGGCGCGGGGCCGTGCGGGTCAGCAGCCACAGCGCCGCCAGGGTCTGCGCCTCGGCCAGCCACTGCGGGTTGTCGAGCGCGAACATGGTGCCGAAGGGCAGCTCGGCAAAGGCCAGAAGCAGCAGCGCCCCGCCCAGCGCCCAGCCGCGCCCGGCCCCCAGCTGGCGGATGATCGCTGCCACCAGCGCGGCGCAGGCCAGCACCGCGCCCAGCGCCACCAGCCGCGCGGCAAAGATCGGATCGCCGACCAGCGGGGTGAAGAAGCCGACGACATAGTAGGACAGCGGCGGATAATTGTTCGCCACCCAAGGGTTGCCGACCGGATAGAGCCCCTGCCCGCCGTGCATCGCCACCATGGTCCAGTAGGCGTTCCAGCCCTCGCCATAGTCGCGCCCGACATGGCTGAACAGCAGCGCCAGCGGGCCCAGCGCGCCCAGCGCCACCAGCAGCAGCCCGGCCAGATTGAACCCGATCAGCGGGCGGTCCGTGCGGGAGTCAGGCGCGGCGGCAGGCAGCGCGGCGGCGAAAGTGGCGTGCTCTTCGCGATACATTGTTCGATCCGCTAAACGGACGGGCCCGGCCATGTCCGGTAGGCCGGGCCCGCCAAGGTGCCATTGACGCGCTGCTGTCTGGAGCCGCCCGTTTGGACGTTCAGCAGCGCTGGCGTGGCCTAATTCATATATATTTTTTATATAGTCGCAAGTTGTCGCGAATTGTCCCCGGGCGCCCTTCCGGTGGGTAGCGTCCCGATTCCGCCTTGTGAGAGCGGCCGCTTTGGCCCTAGGCTGGCCGCAACCCGCCTTTGGGCCAGCCGTTGAAGGACCCTGCCCCCATGGATTTCACCCTGACAGATCGCGAAACCCATTACCGTGACCGGGTGCGCGATTTCATCGAACAGCACATCCGCCCGCGCATCGCCGACTATCACCACCAGGCGGCGCAGGAACCGCGCTGGAAGGTGATCCCGGTGATCGAGGAGCTGAAGCCCAAGGCCAAGGCGGCCGGGCTGTGGAACCTGTTCATGCCGCCGGCCAGCGGCCGGGTGCCGGTGGACGAGACCTTCAGGTTCGAGGGCACCCAGCTCTCGAACCTCGAATATGCGCTGTGCGCCGAGGAGATGGGGCGGATCCACTGGGCCAGCGAGGTGTTCAACTGCTCGGCCCCCGATACCGGCAACATGGAAGTGTTCGAGCGCTATGGCACCCGCGCCCAGAAGGACCGCTGGCTGAAGCCGCTGATGGATGGCGAGATCCGTTCCGCCTTCCTGATGACCGAGCCGGCGGTGGCCAGTTCGGATGCCACCAATATCGAGACCGCGATTGTCCGCGACGGCGATCACTATGTGATCAACGGGCGCAAGTGGTGGTCGTCGGGCGCGGGCGACCCGCGCTGCGCCGTCGCGATCCTGATGGGCAAGACCGATTTCGAGACCGACCGCCACCGCCAGCAGAGCATGATCCTGGTGCCGATGGACGCGCCGGGCCTGAAGATCGAACGGATGCTGAGCGTCTATGGCTATGACCATGCCCCGCACGGCCATGCCGAGATCACCCTGACCAATGTGCGGGTGCCGGCGGAGAACATCCTGCTGGGCGAAGGGCGCGGCTTCGAGATCGCGCAGGGCCGGCTCGGGCCGGGGCGCATCCACCACTGCATGCGGACCATCGGCGTGGCCGAAGAGGCGCTGGCCAGCATGTGCCGGCGCCTGTCGAGCCGCGTCGCCTTCGGCAAGCGGATCGCCGACCAGACCGTGTGGCACGAACGCATCGCGCTGGCCCGGATCGAGATCGAGATGACCCGCCTCCTGTGCCTCAAGGCCGCCGACATGATGGACAAGGCCGGCAACAAGGCCGCCCAGAACGAGATCGCGATGATCAAGGCCCAGGCCCCGGTGATGGCGCTGCAGATCCTGGATGATGCGATCCAGGCCCACGGCGGTGGCGGCGTTTCGGGCGATTTCCACCTCGCGGCGGACTGGGCCAACCTGCGCACCCTGCGCTTTGCCGACGGGCCGGACGAGGTGCACCGCCGCGCCATCGCCAAGGCCGAACTGGGCCGCCACGGTACCGCCTGAGAGGAATGATCACGATGAAATCCGCCCGTCTCGCCGCGCTGCTGGCCGCCGTTGTCCTGCCCGCCAGTGCCCTGGCCAAGCCCACCCCGGCGATCCCCGCCCACCCGGAGGCCGAGGCCCAGGCGCTGGACCTTGCCAAGGCCAGCATCGCGATCCGCTCGGTCGCGGGGCCCGGTAACCGCACCGGCGAGGTGGCGGCGCTGTACCGCGACGCGCTGCTGAAGGCCGGCTTTGCCCCCGAGGCGATCCATATCGAGCCGCTGGGCGATACCCACTGGTTCATGGCCACCTGGACCGGCAGCGATCCCAAGCTGAAGCCGCTGGTGATCTCGGGCCATATGGACGTGGTCGAGGCCAAGCCCGCCGACTGGCAGCGCGACCCCTTCACCCCGGTGATCGAGAACGGCTATCTCTATGGCCGCGGGGCCACCGACATGAAGTTCGACGGGGCGGTGGCGCTGGCCAGCCTGATCGAGCTGAAGCGTTCGGGCTACAAGCCCAAGCGGACGATCGTGATCGAATATTCCGGTGACGAGGAAACCACCATGCGCACCAGCGCGGTGATCGCCGAAAAGCTGAAGGATGCGCAGCTGGTGCTGAACATCGACGGCGGCGGCGGGGCGCTGGACGAAAAGACCGGGGCGCCGCTCTATTTCACCTGGCAGGGGGCCGAAAAGACCTATGCCGACTTCGAGCTGACCGTCACCAATCCCGGCGGCCACAGCTCGATGCCGCGCCCGGCCAATGCCATTGCCGAGCTGTCGCGCGCGCTGGGGCGGATCGCGGCCTATCACTTCAAGCCCGAGATGAACCCGATCAGCCGGGGCTATTTCACCGCCGCCGCCAAGCTGCAGGCCGATCCGCAGCTGCGCGCGGCGATGGAGGCCTTCGTCGCCAATCCCGACGATCCCAAGGCGCTGGAGGTGCTGCGCGCCGATCCCAGCTATGTCGGCAAGATCGCCACCACCTGCGTGCCGACCACGGTTTCCGGCGGCCATGCGCTGAACGCGCTGCCGCAGCGGGCCGTGGCCAACATCAATTGCCGGATCTTCCCCGGCCACAGCCCGGCCGCGATCATGGCCGAGCTGGAGCAGGTGGCCGCCGAGCCCTCGGTGAAGTTCCGCGACGTGACCACCGGCTCGGTCGCCACCGATGCCTCGCCGCTCGATCCGGCGCTGGCCAAGGCGATCGAAAGCGCGCTCCACGCGGTCTATCCCGGGGTTCCGGTGTTCCCGGCGGTGGCCAGCGGGGCCAGCGATTCGATGTGGTTCCGCCACCAGAAGGTGGCCAGCTATGGCGTGGCGCCCACCTTCATCCGCAACAGCGAGGATTTCAGCCACGGGCTGAACGAGCGCATCCCGCTGGCCAATATCCGGCCCTCGATCGACTTCTACCTGCTGCTGCTGAAAGACCTCAGCCGGTAATCCGCTCGACCTGGGCGCGGACGATGGCCACGGCCTGATCCGCGCTCAGGCCATCGGGGGCGAGGCACAGTTCGAGCCACAGCCCGTCGATCAGCGCGGACAGGGCGGTGGCTTCGGCGCGCAGGCGGTCTTCCGCCACCCCGCAATCGGCCAGCAGGCCTTCGATCCCGGCGCGGAACTCCCCGTTCTTGTCGTGGTGCAGCCCCCGGAACAGCGGGCGCGAGGCGACCATTGTCCAGAAGGCGATCCAGGTGGCGAGCAGCGCCGGATCGGCCACCACCGGCGAAAAGTTGGCGCGGATGAAGGTATCGATCCGCGCCCGGGCATCGCCGCCCGCCGCCTCGACCTCGGCGAAGATCCCGCCGTTCACGCGGCTGACCACGGCGCGATAGGTTTCCGCCACCAGCCCTTCGACCCCGGCGAAATAGTGCCCGATCAGCCCGGGCGACACCCCGGCTTCCTTGGCGATGGCGCGTACGCTGGCGCCGGTTGCCCCCTCGCGCGCCAGCACGCGGGCGCAGGCCTCGATCAGCGTGCGGCGGCGGGCATCGGGCTCGGCCCGGCGGAAGGCGGGGACGCGCGCCGCGCCCGGGGATGTTGCATCCTTGGTCAAGTTGTTATACGATCGTTCAACAATATCCGGGAATCACGTGACGATGGGCAATCTGCAACACGCCTTCAACGAAATCGAGAGGGATGATGCGGACCCCGATGCCGATTTCAGCCTGCCCGGCTGGATCTATCACGATCCCGAATTCTTTGCGCTGGAAATGGAGCGGGTTTTCCGCCCTTCGTGGCAGATCGTCTGCCATGTCAACGAGGTAGCCAATCCGGGTGACTGGCGCACGCTCGACTATCTCGGCGAAAGCGTGATCGTGATTCGCGGGGCCGATGGCGTGGTGCGCGCCTTCACCAATGTCTGCCGCCACCGCGCGATGCGGCTGGTGGAAGGCCATGCCGGCTGCACGAAAAAGCTGGTCTGCCCCTACCACGCCTGGGTTTACGAGACCGATGGGCGGCTGACCGGCGTGCCGATGAAGGGCGAATATCCCAGCCTGAAGCTGGAGGACAACGGCCTCGCCCCGGTCGACCTCGAGATCTGGCATGGTTTCGTCTTCGTCCGCCTGGCCGATGCCGGCCTGCCCCGGGTGGCCGAGATGATGGCCCCCTTCGAGGACGAGGTGGCGCGCTATCGCCTGGCCGAGATGCAGCCGATGGGCGAGGCGCGGATGCGCCCGCGCGAGGTCAACTGGAAGAATGTGGGCGACAACTATTCCGACAACCTTCACATCCCGGTGGCGCACGATGGCCTCTCGCGGCTGGTCGGCAAGAGCTACCGGATCGAGGCGCATGGCTGGGCCGACCGGCTCTATGGCGACCTGGTCCCGGCCGACAGCCAGAATTTCTGGGAACAGTTCTACCGCACCCGGATGCCGCGCGTGGCCCACCTGCCCGAAGAGGCCCACGGCCGCTGGCTCTATTACAAGCTATGGCCCAACATGGCCTTCGACATCTATGCCGACCAGATCGACTTCATGCAGTGGCTGCCGCTGACCCCCACCACCTGCCTGATCCGCGAAGTGGCCTATTGCCTGCCGGATGAGCGCCGCGAGATGAAGCTGGTGCGCTATGCCAACTGGCGGATCAACCGGCTGGTCAATGCCGAGGACACCTGGCTGATCACCCGCGTTCAGCAGGGCATGGCCAGCCGCAGCTATGGCACCGGGCCGATCGCCCGCAGCGAGGTCTGCCTGCGCAGCTTCGCCAGGAAGATCCGCACCTTGATCCCCGAGGCCCGCCGGCCCTTTGCGCCGGCCCCGGGGTGGAGCAAGGCGGGCTGATCCGCCATAGAAGAACAGAATTTCGGGGAAGACCATGACCAAGCATTACGACGCGCTGATCATCGGCGGCGGCCACAACGGCCTGACCTGCGCCTTCTATCTGGCCCGCGCCGGGATGCGGGTGCGGGTGCTGGAACGGCGCCACGTGGTCGGCGGCGCGGCGGTGACCGAGGAATTCCACCCCGGCTTCCGCAATTCGACCGCCAGCTACACCGTCAGCCTGCTGCGGCCCAAGGTGATCGCCGACATGAAGCTGCACGATCACGGCTATCGCGTGATCGAGCGGACGATCAGCAACTTCTTCCCCTTTGCCGACGATTACCTCAAGCTTGGCGGCGGCCCGGGGCGGACCGAGGCGGAATTCGCCCGCTTTTCGAAGCGCGATGCGGCGGCCTATCCGGCCTATGACGCGGCCCTCGAAAAGGTCGCCAACGTGCTGCGCGACCTGGCGCTGCAAATTCCCCCCAATGTCGGCGGCGGACTTGCCTCGCTGGTGGCCGCGGCGCGGCAGGGCTGGCCGATGGCCAACCTCGATCTCGCCACCCAGCGCGACCTGCTCGACATCTTCACCAAGTCTGCGCGCCAGTTCCTCGATGGCTGGTTCGAGCACGACTATGTCCAGTCGGCCTTCGCCTTCGATGCGGTGGTCGGCAATTACGCCGGGGTTTCGACCCCGGGCAGCGCCTATGTCCTGCTCCACCATGTGTTTGGTGAAGTGAACGGCAAGCTCGGTGCCTGGGGCCACGCGGTGGGTGGCATGGGGGCGATCACCCAGGCAATGGCCAAGGCCTGTGAGAGTGTCGGCGTGGAAATCAGCCTCGAGGCGCCGGTGGAGCGGGTGCTGGTGGATGGCGGCAAGGTGGCAGGGGTGCGGCTGGAAAGCGGCGAGGAGATCGCGGCCAGCGTGGTCGCCTCGAACGCGGGGCCGGCGCTGCTCTATCGCCAGCTGGTCGATGCCAGCGACCTCGACGAGGATTTCCGGCGCCGGATCCGGGGCTTCAAAACCTGTTCGGGCACCTTCCGGATGAATGTTGCGCTGTCGGAACTGCCCGATTTCCGCGTCCTGCCGGGCAAGGAGCGGGCCGAGCATCACACCGCCGGCATCATCATCGCGCCCGGCATGGACTATATGGATCAGGCCTTCATCGATGCCCAGCAGCACGGCTGGTCGAAGAAGCCGATTGTCGAGATCAAGATCCCCAGCACGGTCGATGACAGCCTCGCCCCGCCGGGCTGCCACGTGGCATCGCTGTTCTGCCAGCAGTTCGACCCCAAGGTCGACTGGGACGCAAACCGCGAGGCGGTGGCCGACCTGATCATCGACACCGTCACCGAACATGCCCCCAACTTCAAGGTCAGCGTGATCGCCACCCAGATCCACTCGCCGTGGGACCTGGAGCGCAAGTTCGGTCTGATCGGCGGCGACATCATGCACGGTACGATGGGGATCGACCAGCTGTGGGCGGCGCGCCCGGTGCTGGGCCATGGCGACTATCGCGGGCCGATCAAGGGGCTCTACATGTGCGGCGCGGGCACCCACCCCGGCGGCGGCGTCACCGGCGCGCCGGGCCACAATGCGGCCCACGCCATCCTGGCCGATCGCCCGCTGATCAGGAAGCTGCTGCGTTCCTGATCCGGGTGCGGCGCACCATCAGATAGATCGGCATCCCCGCCGCCAGCAGGGCCAGCCCCCACAGGTTGGCCCGCGCCCCCAGCCCCCAGACCATCGCCGCAACGAAGAAGGCGGCGAGGATCGCGACCAGGCGCAGCAGCGGCTCGTCGGTCACCAGCTTGAGCGCGGCGATTGCGCTGGCGAAATAGGCCAGCATCCCCGCCGCAAGGCTGATCGAGGCAACATCGGCGAACAGCTGCCCGGTGCTGCCGGTGTAGTTCAGCAGCATCACCGCGCTGAGCAGCAGGCCCGAGACGACATGCGCCCGCGCCGGCGTGCCCTGCGGCGTTTCGGCGGCGAACCATTGCGGAAAGACCCCGCCACGGGCCATCGCCCAGGGCATTTCCCCCTGTAGCAGGATGAAGCCGTTGAGCGCGCCCAGCGCGCTGATCGCGGCAAAGATCGCGATCACCGCCCGCATCGTCCCGCCGAAGGTCTGGCCAAGGAAATCGGCCACCGGGGCGGGCGAGGCGGCCAGCTGGGCCGGCGGCACCAGCAGCGCCAGGCTGGCCGCGACGGCGAGATAGACCGCCCCGGTCAGCCCGGTGCCGAGCAGGGTGGCGCGCGGGATGTTGCGCACCGGATCGATCACCTTGTCGGCCGGCACCGTCGCCGCCTCGACCCCGAGGAAGCCCCAGAAGGTCAGCGCGGCGGCCTGCGCTACCGCCCCGGCCGAAAGCGGCACCGGCAGCTGGCTGACCACCGGAGCGTGTCCGCCCCCCAGCAGCAGCCAGCCGCCCAGCCCGATCACCAGCGCCAGCGGCAGCAGCTTGAGCACGGTGGTCACCTGCTGGACCCGCCCGGCCAGCGCCACGCCGCGAATGTTGATCCCCACGAACAGCCAGACCAGCGCCAGCGAGGCCGCCGCAGCCATGGCCGGCGCACGCAGCGCCGGCACCACCTCGCTCAGCGCGCTGACCGCGCCGACCGCGATCGCCCCGTTGCCCGACCACAGCAGAACCCAATAGGACCAGGCGACGGCGAAGCCCGGGCCACGCCCGAAGGCCGCATCGACATAGGCATAGGGCCCGCCGGCAATCGGCAGGCGCACCGCCAGCCGGGCAAAGACCCAGGCCAGCGCCATCGCCCCGGCGATCGTTACCCCCCAGCCGGCCAGGGCATTCATCCCCAGTGGTGCCAGCGTGGCAGGCAGCATGAACACCCCGGATCCGATCATGTTGCCGACCACCAGCGCCAGCATCATGCCAAAGCCCAGCCCGCGCGCCCTGGCCTCTCCCGGTTGCATCCCCTTGCCTCTCCCAGCTTGTCCGGACCAACCTAGCACTTGATTGCCGCGCGTCAGCATGATTGTGGTGGGGCGATGCAAGTTTCCGCTTCCGCCCCGCCCGCTTACGATCCCCGGCTGCTCGCCGCCGGGGCCGCGATGGCCGAAAACCGGCTGGCCGAGGCCGAGCCGCTGCTGCGCGCGCTGTTGCACGACGATCCCTTCGAGGTCCGCGCGATCCGCATGCTGGCCGAACTGGCCGGGCGGATCGGCCGGCTGAAGGATGCCGAGACCCTGCTGCGCCGCGCGCTGGAAATCGCCCCGTGGTTCACCGCGGCGCGGGCCAACCTGGCGCTGGTGCTCTATCGCACCAATCGCCCGGCCGAGGCGCTGGCCGAGCTGGGCCGGGTGGCGGGCGAGGATCCGGATAACCTTGGCCATGCCAATCTCCAGGCCGCCGCCTATGGCCGGATCGGGGCCTTTGACGAGGCGCTGGCGCTCTACGAGCAGGTGCTGCGCGACCTGCCCGACCAGCCCCGGGTGTGGATGAGCTATGGCCACATGCTCAAGACCGTGGGCCGCCAGCAGGACGGGATCGCCGCCTATCGCCGGGCGCTGGCACTGGAACCCGGGCTGGGCGAGGCGTGGTGGAGCCTGGCCAACCTCAAGACGGTGCGCTTTGCCGACGCGGACCTGGCGGCGATGCGTGCAGCGCTGGATGGCGCGGCGGTCAGCGCGGAAGACCGCTGGCACCTCCATTTCGCGCTGGGCAAGGCGCTGGAGGATCGCGGCGATGCCGAGGGGGCCTTTGCCCATTACGAGCAGGGCAACGCGCTGCGCCGCGCCCGCATCCCCTATTCTGCCGACGAGACCGGCGCCGCGGTCGATGCCGCGATCAGCGCCGCCACCCCGGCCTTGCTGGCCAGCGCGGGCGAAGGCGGGGCCATGGCCGCCGATCCGATCTTCGTCCTCGGCATGCCGCGTGCCGGATCGACCCTGATCGAACAGATCCTCGCCAGCCACAGCCTGGTCGAGGGAACCAGCGAGCTGCCCGACATCGCCATGCTGGCGCGCGAACTGGACAATTACCCCGCCTGCCTCGCCACGCTGAGCCCGGCGCAGCGCACCGAGCTGGGCGAGGAATACCTGCGCCGCGCCGCGATCCAGCGCCATTCCGGGCGCCCGCGCTTCGTCGACAAGATGCCCAACAACTGGCTGCACGTGCCGCTGATCCGCCTGATCCTGCCCCGGGCGACGATCATCGATGCGCGGCGCCACCCGCTGGCCTGCGGCTTTTCGAACTTCAAGCAGCACTTCGCGCGCGGCCAGGGCTTCAGCTATGATCTGACCGACATGGGCCGCTATTATGCCGACTATGTCCGGCTGATGGCGCAGATCGACCGCGCCGCGCCCGGCGCGGTCCACCGGGTGATCCACGAAGCGCTGATCGAGGATACCGAGGGCGAGGTTCGCGCCCTGCTCGCCGCCTGCGGGCTGGAATTCGAACCCGCGTGCCTCGCCTTTCACCAGACCGAGCGCGCGGTGCGCACCGCCAGCAGCGAGCAGGTCCGCCGCCCGATCAACCGCGACGGGGCCGAGGCCTGGCAGCGCTTTGCCCCCTTCCTTGGCCCGCTCGAAGCGGCCTTGGGGCCGGTTCTGGCGGCCTATCCGGGGGTGCCGGCGGGCTGGTAGGCCTGATCCTGTTGCGAAACTGCCACAAATCCGGGGTGAAGCGTGGCCCGGGTCGGCCCGGCGGCACGGCCGGGGCTTGACCGGCCTGCGGCGAAAGACCAACGCTTTGTCCTGAACATTCGTCCAAATCGAAAGGCCGTCAGAATGTCCGCCCAGCTTCCCCGCTTCCCGCGCCTTGCCCTGCTCGCCACCAGCGCGCTGGCCACCCCGGGCCTCGCCCTCGCGCAGGCCGCCCCGGCCCCCGCCGCCGAGGGTTCGGAAATCATCGTCACCGCGCAGAAGCGTTCGGAAAGCCTCCAGAACGTGCCGATCAGCATCCAGGCGCTGGGCACCAAGAAGCTCGACGAACTGAACGTCGCCAGCTTCAACGACTATGCCCAGCAGCTGCCCTCGGTCACCTTCCAGGCGCTGGGCGGCACGCCGGGCACCAACGTGGTCTACATGCGCGGCGTGGCCTCGGGCGGCGACGGCAACCACTCGGGCTCGCTGCCCTCGGTCGGCGTCTATCTCGACGAACAGCCGGTCACCACCATCGGCGGCAACCTTGACGTCCACATCTACGACATCGCCCGGATCGAAAGCCTGTCGGGCCCGCAGGGCACCCTCTACGGCGCCAGCTCGGAAGCCGGCACGATCCGCATCATCACCAACAAGCCCGACCACAAGGGCCTCTACGGCCGCTTCGATGGCGAGCTGAACACCGTGCACAACGGCACCCTTGGCGGCAAGCTGGAAGGGATGATCAACGCCCCGCTGTCCGACGCCGTGGCGCTGCGCGTGGTCGGCTTCTACCAGAAGGATTCGGGCTTCATCGACAACCGCCAGGGTTGCCGCGCCTTCCTGCCCGAAACCACCCCCACCGCCTGCACCGCCACCGCCGGCGGGATCGTGGCCAACAACAGCGCGCTGGTGAAGAAGCACTACAATGACACCGAAACCGCCGGTGGCCGCGCCGCGCTGAAGATCGACCTGGCCGAACACTGGACCGTGACGCCCTCGATCATGTACCAGGATACCCGCAGCCACGGCTCCTACGGCTATGACGCCTCGGTCGGCGATCTGGCGGTCCAGCACTTCTTCCCCGAATACCGCGCCGACAAGTTCATGCAGGCGGCGCTGACGGTCGAGGGCAAGCTGGGCAACTGGGACCTGACCTATGCCGGCGCCTACCTTGACCGCAAGGACAGCCAGTCGAGCGACTATACCGACTATGCCGAGGCCTATGACTCGCTCTATTCGGGCGTGGGCGGCCTTGCGGGCTACTTCTACTACAAGGATGCCGCCGGCAAGACGCTCGACCCGCGCCAGCAGGTGCTGGGTACCGACCACTTCAAGAAGTCCAGCCAGGAACTGCGCATCTCGTCGCCCTCGTCGGCGCCGCTGCGGCTGGTCGCCGGGCTGTTCTATCAATACCAGTCCAACGACATCCACCAGGACTACCGGATCGCCAACCTTGATCCGGCGCTGTCGGTCAACGGTGCCCCGGGCACCCTGTGGCTGACCCAGCAGCACCGCATCGACAAGGACTATGCGGCCTTTGGCGAACTGTCCTACGATCTTGCGCCCAAGCTGACCGTCACCGCCGGCGGGCGCTATTTCAAGTATGACAACTCGCTGATCGGCTTCTTCGGCTTTGGCCGCAACCCGGGCAGCGGCTTCACCGCCAGCCCCTACAACGGCGCGGGCAGCTCGAAGACCGGCGTGGTCCAGTGCTTCACCAGCGACGGCCACCGCCTGTACGACAACCTCAAGGCCGGCACCGGTTCGACCACCCTGCTGCCCGGCTCGGTGGCGGGCAGCCCCTGCACCAACCTCGGGGTCTACAGCGGCGGCTCGATCCAGCCGGTCAAGGCCACCGGCACCGGCCAGACCTATCGCTTCAACATGACCTGGAAGCCGCAGCGCAACCTGATGTTCTACGGCACGGTCAGCCGCGGCTTCCGCCCCGGCGGGATCAACCGGCGCGGCGACTTCGGGCCCTATGATCCCGATTACCTGACCAACTTCGAGCTGGGCTTCAAGACCACCATGATGGGCGGCATGCTGCGGCTGAACGGGGCGATCTACCAGCAGAACTGGGACAAGTTCCAGTTCAGCTACCTCGGGCCGAACAGCTTCACCGTGATCACCAACGGGCCGAACGCGCGGATCCGTGGCTTCGACATGGATGCGACGCTGAACCTGGGGCAGCTGACGGTGAACTTCGCCGGTGCCTATACCGACGGCAAGATCCTGAAGAACCTGTGCCACGCGATCGATCCGACCTTCGCCTGTACCGGCGCGGGCAACAGCATCGATGCCGCCGCGGGCACCCGCCTGCCGGTGACCCCGCAGTGGAAGATGAGCGGCACGGCGCGCTACACCGTGCCGATGGATGGCTTCAAGGTCTATGGCCAGCTCAACGGCACCTACCAGAGCTCGGCCGCCTCGGACCTGCGCACCGCCTTCAATGCGGTGACCGGCCAGATCGCAGCCTTCGGCCAGATCAACGTCGCTACCGGCGCCGACTGGGACAAGTACTCGATCGAGCTGTTCGTCCAGAACCTGTTCGACGAACGTGGCCAGCTGTCGCGCTTTGTCGAATGCGGGGCCTGCACCCGTACCTACATCGTGCCGAACACCCCGCGCACCATCGGCGTGCGGATCGGCGGCAAGTTCTGATCACCACGGGTCGCGGGTGATACTCGGGGGGCGTCGGTCGCAAGGCCGGCGCCCCTTTCACGTCGGGGCGTGCCTTCGGGCGCGGGGCGGGGCGCTCAGCGGATGTCGCGGCGGTAGATCTGCTCGTCGTCGAGCCAGTCGCCAACCTTGAAGTGGTATTCGCCCACCTTGCGGAAGCCCAGGCCATCGTAGATCGCGCGGGCCCGCTGGTTGCCCGACCAGACCCCCAGCCAGATCCGCCCGCCGGTGCCACGGGCAATCTCCTCGCAGCGGCCCAGCGCCAGCTTCAGCAGTTGCCCGCCCAGCCCCTGGCCCTGCGTCTCGTTGAGCAGGTAGATCTGGTACAGCTCGGGCTCGCCGGGGCGGGCATCGGGGTGCGGCAGCTTGACCGGGCCGATATGGGCATAGGCCACCAGCCGCCCCGCAGCCTCGACCACCCAGGTATGGTGGGCCGGGTCGGTCAGTTCGGCCAGCACCGGGCCGGGGGCGTAGGTTGACGCCTCGAAGCGGGCAAGGTCCGCCGGCGGATAGGGAATGCCGAAGCCCGCGAGGAAGGTCTCGCGGAAGGTGGCGAGTTTCAGCGCCGACAGCGCCTCGGCATCGGCGGGGACGGCGGGGCGGATCGCGAAGGCGGGCGTGGCACTCATCCCCGGGCGATAGCCGCGCCCCCATCCCCGTGCAATCGGGCATCTGGCGAATCCGTGCCAAGGCGCTAGGATGGCGCCAAACGGGTGCCGAAGCGGCGCCGACGGGAGAGCATATGCTGGGATTGATGCAGGATTGGCAGCTGACGCTGGACAAGGTGCTGGACCATGCCGCGCGGGTTCATGGCGGGAGCGAGGTGATCACCCGGCGCACCGATGGCAAGGTCTATCGCACCACCTACGCTGCAATCCACCGCCGCGCCCGCCAGGTTTCGAACGCGCTGCTGCGCCACGGCATCCGGCTGGGTGACCGGGTGGGCACGCTGGGGTGGAATTCGGAACGCCATCTCGAAACCTGGTACGGGGCGATGGGCATCGGCGCGGTGCTTCACACGCTGAACCCGCGCCTCCACCCCGACCAGCTGGCCTGGATCATCAACCATGCCGAAAACCGCGTGGTGGTGTTCGATACCACCTTCCTGCCGCTGGCCGAGGCGGTGGCCGACAAGGTCAAGGTCGAGAAATGGGTGGTGATCGCCGATCCCGACCAGATGCCGGCCAACGCGATCGGCGCGGTCTGCTACGAGGAATGGATCGCCGGCGAGAGCGCGGAGGTGGCCTGGGGCCAGTTCGACGAACGGACGGCGGCGGGGCTGTGCTATACCTCGGGCACCACGGGCGACCCCAAGGGGGTGCTCTATTCGCACCGCTCGAACATGCTCGAGATGCTGATGGCGATGGGCACCGATTGCATTGGCATTTCCGCGCACGACGTGGTGCTGCCGGTGGTGCCGATGTTCCACGCCAATGCCTGGGGTCTGGCCTTTGCCGGCCCGGCCAGCGGGGCCAGCCTGGTGATGCCCGGGGCGCAGCTGGATGGGCCTTCCGTCTATGAATTGCTCGACAGCGAAAAGGTCACGATCAGCGCCGCGGTGCCGACGGTCTGGCTTGGGCTGCTCCAGCACATGGAGGCCAACGGGCTGAAGCTGCCGCACCTCAAGAAGGTGGTAATCGGCGGCTCGGCGGTGCCCGAACGCGTGCTGCGCGCCTTCGAGGTCGATTACGGGGTCGAGGTCTATCACGCCTGGGGGATGACCGAGATGTCGCCGATGGGCACGATCGGCCGGGTGCCGGCGGGGCTGAAGGATGCCCCGCTCGATGTCCAGCTGGCCCAGAAGCTCAAGCAGGGCCTGCCGCCCTGCGGGGTCGAGCTGAAGATCGTTGACGAGCACGGCACCGAACTGCCGCGCGACGGTGAAAGCTCGGGCCGCCTGCTGGTCAAGGGCATGGCGGTGGTCGGCTCGTACTTCCGCCACGACGATGGCACCGGCCGCGCCGCGCTGGATGCCGATGGCTGGTTCGACACCGGCGACGTCGCCAGCATCGACCAGTACGGCACGATGAAGATCACCGACCGGACCAAGGATGTGATCAAGTCGGGCGGCGAATGGATCAGCTCGATCGACCTCGAGAACGCCGCGCTGCTGCACCCTGCCGTCGCCAATGCCGCGGCGATCGGCATCCCGCACCCCAAGTGGGACGAGCGGCCCTTGCTGGTGATCGAGAAGAAGCCCGGTGCGAGTGTCAGCGAGGCCGAGATCAAGGCCTTCCTCGATGGCAAGATCGCCAAGTGGTGGATGCCCGATGCGGTGGTGTTCATCGACGCGATCCCGCTGGGGGCGACCGGCAAGAACAACAAGCTCAAGCTGCGCGAGATGTATGCGGCGGGCGAACTGACGGTGGCGGCGTAACACGCTGCAGGCACGGCCGGGGGAGAAGCGGCGATGAAGCGGTTTGGACTGTGGGCGCTGGCCCTGCTGGTGCTGGCTGCCGGCGGGCTGATGGTGTGGGAACCGCTGGCCGCCGCGCCCCAGGCCGCCCCGCCGGGCCCGGCGCGGGCCTGGCAGGTCGAGATCGTCCGCGACGAATACGGGGTGCCGCATATCAACGGTGCGACCGATGCCGATGCCGCCTATGGCCTCGCCTGGGCCCATGCCGAGGACGATTTCGCCACTCTGCAGGAAGTGCTGGCGATGACCCGGGGGCGCTATGGCGCGCTGGCCGGGGCCGATGGCGCGGGGGCCGACTATGCCCTGGCGCTGCTTGATGCGCGGGCCACTGCCCATGCCGCCTATCCGGCCTATCCGGCGGACCTTCGCCGCGTGCTGGAAGCCTATGCCGCCGGGCTGAACCACTATGCCGAGACGCATCGCGGCGAACAGCGCCTGTCGCACCTGTTCCCGGTTTCGGGCGAGGATGTCGCCACCGGCTTCGTGCTGCGCTCACCCTTCTTCTTCAGCCTTGACCGGGTGATCGGCCGGCTGGTCGAGGGCAAGCCGCTGCCGCCCGAGACCGCCCGGCCGATGACCCCGGCGGGGCGCGACCCGGAAAGCAACGGTTCGAACGCCTTTGCCCTCGCTCCGGCGAAGATGGCCGATGGCCATACCTGGCTGATCTCGAACTCGCACCAGCCCTACGAGGGCGGGGTGGCCTGGTACGAGGCGGTGGTCCATTCGGGCGAGGGGCTCGACATGGCCGGGGCGCTGTTCCCCGGATCGCCTTTCGTACTGCTGGGCCACAACCGCAACCTGGGGTGGACCAACACCGTCAACCACCCCGATCTGGTCGACGTGTTCAAGCTGGAGCTGAATGTCGCCGGCGATCAGTACAAGTTCGACGGTCAATGGCGCCCGCTGGAAAGCAAGCTGGTCTGGCTGCCGGTGAAGTGGGGGCCCTTCGTCCTGCCGGTGCCCAGGCGGGTCTATCGCTCGGTCCACGGGCCGGTGATCGTCAACAAGGAAGGCGCCTTCGCCGTGCGCTATGCCGGGATGGGCGAGGCGCGGATGGTCGAGCAGTATTACCGGCTGCAAAAGGCGCAGGACTATGGCCAGTGGATCGCGGCGATGAAGCTGCGCGGCATTCCCGCCACCAATTTCGTCTATGCCGACAAGACCGGGCGGATCGCCTATTTCTACAATGCCATGTTCCCGGCGCGGAAGCCGGGCTTCGACTATACCCGGATCGTGCCGGGCAACACCTCGGCCAGCCTGTGGCAGGGCGCGGTGCCGTGGGAAGCAACGCCGATGCTGGTCAATCCGGCTTCGGGCTTCGTGGTCAATTCGAACAACACGCCCTTCATGGCCGCCGGGCCGGGTTCGGAAATGGACCCCGCGCGCTATCCGCTGACCCTGGGGATCGAGCGGCACGAAACCAACCGCATTCACCGCGCGATCGAACTGCTTTCGCCGCCGGGCCGGATCACGCCCGAACGCCTGCTCGAGATCAAGTTCGACATGGCCTACAGCCGCCAGGGCTTTGCCGGGCCGTGGATCGCTTCGATCCTCGCGCTCGACCTGTCGGGCGACCCCCGGCTGAAGGCGGCGCAGGATCTGCTGCGCCAGTGGGACTGGACCAGCGACGGCAAGGGCCGCGCCGATGCCCTGGCCGAGGAACTGCTGCATACGGCGGCCCGGCCGGCCTACAACCGCGAACCGCTGCCCGACCCAAGGGCCAGCCTGGCCGAGGCGGTGGGCAAGCTGGAGGCCGGGTTCGGCCGGATCGATCCGCCGCTGGGCGAGGTGCAGCGGCTGGTGCGCGGCAAGGTGAACCTGCCCGCCGACGGTGGCACCGACACCCTGCGCGCCGCGGCCACATGGGAGCCGCTGGACCATGGCCGCCAGCGGGTGAAGCACGGCGACAGCTTCATCATGGTGATCGACTGGGACCAGGCCGGCAAGGTTACCAGCCGCTCGGTCCAGCCCTATGGTGCCGCGACCACCCGGCCCGACAGCCCCCACTACACCGACCAGATGGCGCTGTTCGAAAGCCACCGCTTCAAGCCGGTGCATTTCGACTGGAACGATGCCCTGGCCCATGCCACGCGGCGCTATCGGCCCTGACCGGCCAGCTTAACCGCAGCTAACCGCGGCGTTCAGCACGGCCTCAGTGCCGGCGGGGCATGGTGCCTCCATCGCCACAAGCATGGAGGTTGCGATGAAGCTGATCACCACCCTCGCCTGCGCCGCGCTGGGCCTGGCTGCCACGCCGGCCTGGGCCGACAGCTGGGGCGTCTATCTTGGCACCGGCCCGGTTGCGGGCGGCTATGGCAACTGGGGTGCGCCGCGCTATCGCCCCGACGGCGACTGGCGGGTGCGCCAGGTCTGTTCGGGCGAGCGCGCCCACCGGCTGGAAGAGCGGCTGGGCCACGAAATGCGCGAGGGCGAGATCGACCCGTGGCAGGCGCGGCGGATCCACGACGAGATCGACCGGATCGAGCGCAGCCAGGCGCACGAATGCGCCGAGGGCGACTGGCGCGGGGTGATGCGGATCAACGGCCGCTATGACCGCGTCGCCGGCTGGATCGACAGCGCCGCGCATGGCCGCGGGTGGTAGCTATTTGCACCAGTCGCGGCGATAGCCCACCCAGCGTTCGGCCAGGCCTTCGGCAACCAGCACCGCGCCCAGGCTCTGGCCGCCGCGCCGGATGGTGCGCAGCTTGCGCCCATAGACATCGGCATCGCGGTCGGGCAGCGGCACCAGGCTGAACGGGCCGGCGTTGAGCAGTTCGACCAGCCGGTCGGTGGCCTTTTCGCCCAGATCAAGCTCGTGATCGCATTGCGGATCGCTGACCTCGGGGGCGTTGATATCGGCGATGCGGATCTTTTCGCGGCGATACCAGATGGTGTCGCCATCAACCACGCAGGTGATCCGCTCGCGCCCCCGGCAGAGGGCAAAATGCCCGCTTTCGGTGTCGGCGGCGCTGGCTTTCGGCTCGATCTGGTCGGGGGCGGGGTGCAGCAGCCGGCCCAGCCCGTCGCGCCCGCGCAGCGCCAGCAGCATCAGCGCCATTTCCAGCACCACCCCGCCAACCAGCACGG
>JAFECL010000079.1:10230-25885 GCA_018242165.1 Pseudomonadota bacterium | reverse complement strand
TGTTTGTACTTGGAATTTTGGCGCTTGCTCATCGGTCTCTTTCGTCTTCTTTCGGGCCAGGAGTCTGGAAAGGCGGCGCACTATAGGCAGCGAAAATCCGAAGTCAAACGGACGCAATTTAATTGCGTCCGTTTGACTTCGGATTTTCGCTGCCTATAGTGCGCCGCCTTTCCAGACCCCTGGGCCCGAAAGAAGACGAGAGAGACCGATGAGCAAGCGCCAAAATTCCAAGTACAAACTCGACCGCCGCATGGGCGAGAACATCTGGGGCCGGCCCAAGAGCCCGGTCAACACCCGCCCCAACCCGCCGGGCCAGCATGGCGCCCGCCGCAAGGGCAAGCTCTCGGACTTCGGCATCCAGCTGCGCGCCAAGCAGAAGCTCAAGGGCTATTACGGCGACGTCACCGAAAAGCAGTTCAAGCGCACCTATCAGGAAGCCAGCCGGATGAAGGGTGACACCGGCCAGAACCTGATCGGCCTGCTCGAGCAGCGGCTCGACATGGTGGTCTATCGCGCCAAGTTCGCGCCGACCATCTTCGCCGCCCGCCAGATCGTCAGCCATGGCCACATCCGGGTCAACGGCGTGCGCTGCAACATCGCCAGCCGCCGCATCCGCCCCGGCGACGTGGTCAGCCTGGGCACCAAGGCCAAGGAAATGGCCCTGATCGCCGAGGCGCAGAGCCTGGCCGAGCGTGAAATCCCCGACTATGTCGCGCCCGACGGCACCGACAAGATCACCTTCGTCCGCGTCCCCACGCTGGACGAGGTGCCCTATCCGGTGAAGATGGAACCGAACCTGGTCGTCGAATTCTATTCGCGCTGATCCTTCGCGATTGGCGAACGAGCAAAGGCGGGGCCCCGGCCCCGCCTTTTTCGTTTCCACACCTTCGAAGGGTGCGCGATTGACGCCGGCCTCCGCCTCGGCCTAGGCGACATGACGAATTTGTGACAGCCCGGCCGGGCGTTCAGGGGGTTTGCCATTCGCCAGATTGCCGCCTTGCCCTATCGCCGGATCGGCGATGCGCTGGATGCTCCGGTCGAGGTGTTGCTGGTCACCTCGCGGCGCAGCCGGCGCTGGGTGGTGCCCAAGGGGCGGGTGATCAAGGGCCTGCCGCCACATGCCGCCGCCGCGCAGGAAGCCTTCGAGGAAGCCGGGGTGCTGGGGGCGGTATGCCCGACCCCGCTCGGCCGGTTCGAATATCGCAAGAACCTGCCCTCGGGCTCGTCGCGGCTGGCAACGGTCGAGGTCTTCCCCTTCGCGGTGACCGACGAGCTGGAGGAATGGCCCGAGGCCGCGATGCGCGAGCGCCGCTGGTTCCCCCTGGCCGAAGCCGCCGCCGCGCTGAGTGACGAGGGGCTGCGCCCGCTGCTCCAGCATTTTCGCGCGCAGGATTTCACGCATCTTTCCAATGGTAACGCCTGGCTACGGGCGGTTCGTTCAATGAAGGAAGGTTTCCGGATGTTTCACTGGTTCCAGGGGCTGCTGCCGCGTCAGGGCCGCTTCTTCGACCTGTTCGAGGCCCACGCCGCCACCATCGTCGCCGGCAGCGGGGCGCTGGCCCGGATGCTGCAGGGCGGCAGCGGGATGGGCGACCATGTCCGCGAAATTTCGGAGCGCGAGCACGAGGCCGACGGCATCATCCGCGAAGTGCTGCAATCGGTGCGCCGCACTTTCCTGACCCCGTTCGACCGTGGCGCCATCACCAGCCTGATCTCGTCGATGGACGATGCCATCGACCAGATGCAGCAAACCGCCAGCGCCACCAGCATCTTCGATGTGACCGAGTTCGAGCAGGAAATGCGCGACATGGCGGCGATCATCGTCGATTCCGCGCGACTGATCGCCGAGGCGCTGCCGCTGCTGCGCAACGTCCACGCCAACGCCGTCCGCCTGCATGAACTGACCGAGCGGCTGGTGAAGATGGAAGGCGACGCCGACAAGATCCACGAGGCGGGCCTCAAGAAGGCCTTCAAGGTCCATGGCGAAAGCGCGCCGATGAAGTTCTTCGTCGCCCGCGAAATCTACAGCCACCTCGAAAAGGTGGTCGACCGCTTCGAGGACGTCGCCAACGAGATCGACGGCCTCGTGATCGATCACGCCTAAGGAACACGGGCTATGCATGTTGCCACGGTGGCCTTTCCGCTGATCGTCGCCCTGGTGGCGATGGCGCTGGCGTTCGACTTCCTCAACGGCCTCCACGATGCCGCCAACTCGATCGCCACGGTGGTCTCGACCCGGCTGCTGACCCCGGCGCAGGCGGTGCTGTTCGCCGCCTTCTTCAACTTCGCCGCCTATTGGACCTTCGGGCTGAAAGTGGCCGAAACGGTGGGCAAGGGCATCGTCGACAAGGACGTGGTGACCCCGCAGGTGATCTTCGGCGCGCTGGTGGGGGCGATGACCTGGAACGTCATCACCTGGATCAAGGGTATCCCCAGCTCGTCGAGCCATGCACTGATCGGCGGGCTGCTGGGTGCCGGCACCGCCCACGCCGGGCCGAAGGCGATCGTCTGGGCCGGTGTATCCAAGACCACCTCGGCGATTGTCCTTTCGCCGGTGGTTGGCCTCGCCATTTCGATGATGCTGATGCTGCTGACCAGCTGGCTGTTCATGAAGGCCACCGCGCGCGCCGCCGAGGGGATCTTCAAGAAGCTGCACCTGATCTCGTCGGCGGCCTATTCACTGGGCCACGGCGCCAACGATGCGCAGAAGACCATGGGGATCATCGCCGTGCTGCTCTATTCGCAGGGCCTGCTGGGGGCGAAGTTCCACGTACCCGGCTGGGTGGTGATCAGCTGCTATGTCGCCATGGGCCTCGGCACCATGTCGGGCGGCTGGAAGATCATCGAAACGATGGGCAGCCGGATCACCAAGCTGTCGCACCACCAGGGCTTCTGCGCCTCGGCCGGCGGTTCGATCATGCTGTTCGCCGCCAGCGCCTTCGGCATCCCCGTTTCCACCACCCACACCATCACCGGCTGCGTCCTGGGCGTGGGCGCCGCCAAGCGTGCCTCGGCGGTGCGCTGGAGCGTGGCGCACCGCGTGGTGGTCGCCTGGCTGATCACCATCCCCGCCTCGGCAGGCGTGGGGGCGCTGTTCTACTGGCTGGCCACGCTGGCTAGTTGATCCCCAGCGCCTTGCGCAGGAAGGCATCGGCGCGGGTCAGCATGTCGGTGCGGGCGGTGGATGACGGCAGCGAGTGGGTCAGGCCGGGGTATTCTATCAACTCCACGCTCTTGCCCGCCGACCGCAAGGCATTGGCCATGTGGCGCGACTGATCGATATCGACATTGGAATCGGCATTGCCATGGAACATGAGCACCGGGGCCTTGAAGCGCCTGGCGTTCAGCGCCGGCGAACCTTCAGCAACGTGCGGGCCAGTGCCAATGAAGCGCTCGACCCAATCTGAACTCCAGGTGGCGGATGCCGAAAACTTCAGCAGCGCAAGGTCGGTAACCGGGGCAATCGCGACGCTGGCCTTGTAGAGATCGGGATCAAGCACCTGGGCCTGAAGCGCGGCGTAACCGCCATAAGACCAGCCAACGATGGCCATCCGGTTCGCATCCGCGATGCCCTGGTTGATCAGCCAGTGGGTGGCATCGTTGACATCGCCAATCGCGGTGCGCCATGATTTGAAGCCGTTCTTCTGGTACCATTGCGAGCCATAGCCGGCCGAGCCCCGGTAATTAGGCTGGATCACCGCAAAACCGCGTGCGGCGAAGAATTGTGCCAGCCAGTCAAAACCCCATTCATCGCGCGCACCCGGGCCGCCATGCGGCATCACGATCGCGGGCAGGCCTTTGCCGCTGCTCCCCACCGGCAGAGTGAGATAACCGGGAATAAGCGTGCCATCGGCAGCCGGGAAGGTAATGGGTTTCATCGGCGCCAGGGCCTGCCCGGCCAGCGCCGGGCGCACCGGCAGCAGGCTGCCCAACTGGTGGGTCGTCTTGTCGTAGAGGTAATAGCTGCCGGGATCGACATCGCTGCCGGCAAACAGCAGCAACTTGTTCTCATCGGCACTGGCATCGACGAATTCGACCACCGGATGGCCAGGCAAGGCCTTCTCCAGCCCCGCGCCCAGCTTGCGCAGTTCCGGATCGAAATATTCGCTCCGGCGTCGGTCGGTGGCATAGCTGGCGCCAACCATCCGTTGATGACGCCCGATCCAGATCAGCCGATCAATATCGACATCGGGACGCGCCAGAACAACCTCGCGAGTCTTGCTGCCATCAAGGCTGACAGTGAACAGCGCCCTGCGGCCATCGTGGTTGTCAAAACCATAGGCAAGGTCGTGCTCGGGATCGACGCCGTAAGGGTGAAATCCGGATTCGAGCCCGTCCGCCGAGATCGTCACGGTCGAAAGATCGAACCACTCGCGCTCGCCCTTCTTGCGATAGTGATAGTACCGTGTGCCCTTGGCCGCTTCGGATACCCCGACGCCATAGGTGGACATTACCCGCAAGGTGCCGTGACCATCGGTAGTCACCGTGGCCGAAATCCTGCTGGGCCAATGCTCGACCATGCGCCGGGCGCGAGTCTTCAGATCGACATCCTCGATGCCATAGCCGGTGACCACCAGCACGTGTCCGGGCACACCGCCCCAGTCGATCAGCGGATCAAAACTGTTTTCCCCGACCAGGGAACGAACATCCTTGCCATCGCTCGAAACGATGAAGGTGTCGTTGTTGGTGAAGATGCTGCCCGCCCGCCGCTGGTGCTGGTCGACGTAGCACAGCAGATACTCGTCCGATGCCCAGACACAGTTATGCAGCGTTGCCGTCGCCGAATTCTGCTTGAGAATCGCCTTGGGATCAGTGCCGTGAACGACGTCGACAATCGACATGACCTGCCCGCCACCGGGCCCGACCGACACATACGAAACCTGGCCGCCCGAGGGCGACAGCGCCATCTGCCGAACCGCCTCGAGCGCCCCGAAGCGGGCGGCCACCGCAGCGCCATCCTCGGCCGGTGCCGGGCCGGCCACCCCCGCCAGCAAGGCCCCGAGCATCGCGCCGCGCAGCAGTCGCCTCATTCCATCCTCCCGGTTGTCGATCTGGTGAGCATGCCCGAGGCAACGGGCAAGGCAAGCGCAACCTGCGGCGCGGTCGCGACGAAAATCACGAAATGTCGGGTTCTTACAAGTATCCGGCCCGGAAGCTGGCAGCGAAGCTGGCAAAGCGGCGCTCGGCAATGGCCGCGCGCATCGCTTCCATCAGGCGCTGATAGAACCACAGGTTGTGCTCGGTCAGCAGCATCGCGCCCAGCATTTCGCCGGCCTTGACCAGGTGGTGGAGATAGGCCCGGCTATAGTGGCTGCACGCCTCGCAGGCGCAGCCGGGATCCAGCGGCGCCTGATCCTCGGCATGTTTGGCATTGCGGATATTGACCGGGCCAGCCCAGGTGAAGGCCTGCCCGTTGCGGCCCGAGCGGCTGGGCAGGACGCAGTCGAACATGTCGACCCCGCGCTCGACCGCACCGACCAGATCGAGCGGCTTGCCCACCCCCATCAGATAGCGCGGGCAATCCTCGGGCAGCATGGCCGGGGCGAAATCGAGCGTGGCGAACATCGCCTCCTGCCCCTCGCCCACCGCCAGGCCGCCGATCGCATAGCCATCGAAACCGATCGCGCGCAGGGCATCGGCGCTTTCCCGGCGCAGCCCTTCATCCAGCGCTCCCTGCTGGATGCCGAACAGTGCCGCACCCTCGGCATGCTCGCCACCGGCGTCGAAGGCGTCGCGGCTGCGCCGGGCCCAGCGCATGGACATCGCCATGCTGCGGGCGATGACATCGCGCGGTTGATCGGCGCGGGGGCATTCGTCGAAGGCCATGACGATGTCGCTGCCCAGCAGGCGCTGGATTTCCATGCTCCGCTCGGGGCTGAGCAGGTGGCGCGAACCGTCGAGGTGGCTGGCGAAAGTCACCCCCTCTTCGGTGATCTTGCGCAGCTCTGACAGGCTCATCACCTGATAGCCGCCGCTGTCGGTCAGGATCGGCCGGTCCCAGTTCATGAAGCGGTGCAGCCCGCCCAGCCGCGCCACCCGCTCCGCACCCGGCCGCAGCATCAGGTGGTAGGTATTGCCGAGGATGATGTCGGCCCCGGTGGCGCGCACCGCCTGCGGCTTCATCGCCTTGACCGTGGCGGCGGTGCCCACCGGCATGAAGGCCGGCGTACGGATCTCGCCCCGCCGCATGGCGATGGTGCCGGTGCGGGCCTTGCCGTCGGTGGCGTGGATCGAGAAGGCAAAGCGGGTCATAAATCGGTTGCGGCCCCTACCGCCTTTCGGCAGGGCAGGCAAATGCTGACGGGGGAAACCTATCTCGCGCTGACCGGCATTGCCGCCGCGGCCGGCTTCATCGATTCGATTGCCGGCGGCGGTGGCTTGCTGACCGTGCCGGCGCTGCTGTGGGCCGGGCTGCCCGCGCCCACCGCGCTGGGCACCAACAAGCTGCAATCAAGCTTTGGCACCGCGCTGGCGGCCAAGCGCTATCACCGCGCCGGGCTGTTCGCCCTGCGCCCCAACCTTGGCGCGGTGGCGATGGTGCTGGCGGGGGCGGCGCTGGGGGCCATGGCGGTCCAGCGGCTCAACCCCTCGGTGCTCAGGCTGGTGGTGCCGCTGCTGCTGATCGGCGCAGCGCTTTACACCTTGCTCAGCCCCAAGATGCACGACCACGACGGCGAGGATCGGCTGAGCCAGCGCGGCTATCTCCCGCTGGCCGGGCTGATCGGCGGCTATGACGGGTTCTTCGGCCCCGGCACCGGGCAGTTCTTCGCGCTTAGCCTGGTGTCGCTGCGCGGCATGGGGCTGATCCGCGCCACCGGCCTGACCAAGCTGTTCAACCTGACCAGTAACCTCACCTCGGTGGTGGTCTTCGCCCTGGGCGGCCAGATCGTCTGGACGCTGGGGCTGACCATGGCGTTGGGGGCGATGGCCGGGGCCTGGGCGGGATCGCACCTGGCCACCCGCCATGGCGCGCGGATGATCCGGCCACTGCTGGTAACGGTCAGCCTGTGCCTCACCGCCAAGCTGGTGTGGGGCTGGTTTCAGGGCTGAGCCGGGCGGGTATAGACCGGCTCGCCGCCCACCCAGGTCTGTAGCACGTTGATCGCGTGAATCTGCTCGGGCGGCGTTCGGGTGATGTCGCGCGACAGGACGATCATGTCCGCCAGCTTGCCTGGCTCGAGCGAACCCTTGCGCGCAGCCTCGCCCATGCTTTCCGCTGACCACAGGGTCATCACCCGCAAAGCGGTGTCGAGGTTCACAGCCTCGTCGGGCAGGAAGATGCTGCCATCCTTGCTCCGCCGGGTCAGCATGGCCTCGATATGCATGAAGGGGTTTTCGGTGCCGCGCTGAAAGCCCGTCATGTCGGTGCCAAAGCCGGGATGCAGCCCGGCGGCGATCATCGTGCGGAAACGGAAGGCCTGCGCCTTGGCCACCTCGGGCCCAAGGTTCTTCTGGACCACATCGCCCAGCGTCCAGATCCACCCCGGCTGGACATTGGTGGCAATGCCCTGCTGCACTGCCCGCTCCAGCACCTGCGGCCCCAGCATGAAGTCCCCCAGATGCTCGATCCGCATCAGCGTGGCGGGCCCGCCCTGCGCCTGCGCCTTGCGATAGGCATCCAGCACCATGACATTGGCCCGATCGCCGGTGGCGTGGATGAACATCCCCAGCCCCGCCTTGTGGACCCGCGCGACCAGATCATCCAGTTCGGCTTGCGTATTGGTGGCAAGGCCGTGGTTGTCGGGCTCGTCGGCATAGTGGCCGATCAGGTAGCCCGTGCGCACCGGAACATCGCCATCGGCCCAGATCTTGATCCCGGCAAAGCGATACCAGTCGGGATCGACGCTGGCCGGAAGTTTCAGCGCGGCGAGGTCCGCCGGCAGGTGGTGCCCACCCGAATCGGCGAAGACGGTGATCGCGGTGCGGATCCTGGGATGTCTGCCGCTCAGCGCCAGTTCGCGGACGGCGGCATAGTTGGGCAGGGCCATGATATCGTTGATCGAGGTATAGCCCAGCGGCAGCATCAGCGCTGGAATGTCCTCCAGCTCATAGCGCTGGACCAGCGCGGTCGGCAGGTGGATGTCCGGGGCCAGCGGTGCGCCCTCGCGAATGACGCCGGTGGGCTGGCCGGCGGGATCAAGCTCGATCATCGCACCGCGCTGCTGTGCCTCGCCGGGTTTCACCCCCATCCGGGCCAGCCCCAGGCTGCTGACCACCCAGGTATGCGGACCATTGACGTAGAGCAGCGGGTGCCCTTCGGCCACGCCATCCAGCTCGGCCCTGGTCGGCAGCCGCGCCTCGGGCCAGTGGGCCTGGTTGCCCGAAGTGCCGGCCACTACCACCCATTCGCCCGCCGGGGTCGCCTTGGCGCGGTTATGCGCCGCCTTCAGCATCCCCGCCAGCGTCGGGATCACCGAGAAATGGGCATCGAGATAGGTGCGGGTGCGCAGGGTAACCTGCGGGTGGACGTGGCCATCGATGAAGCCGGGCAGCACGGTTTGCCCATGCATGTCGACCATCCGGGTGCGCGGGCCGCGCCAGCGGCGCAGCGCCCGATCGCGGCCAAGGGCAAGGATCCGCCCGTGCCGCACCGCCACGGCCTGTACCACGCGGCTCTGGGCATCCATGGTCAGGAACTTGCCGTGGAACAGGATGGTATCGGCGGTGATCGGGGCGGGCTTTGCCCCGGCGCTGCCAGCCAGACCAAACAGCGCGGCGCCGATCAGGCCGCCCTTGCGCAACAATCCCCCGAACGCCATCCGCTTTCCTCCCCCGTGCCGCCGGTTATGCCAGCGCCGGCCGTGAAAGCAATCAGCCCGGCAGCAGCAGGCTGCTGTCCCCATAGGAATAGAAGCGATAACCTTCGGCAATCGCATGGGCATAGGCGGCCTGCATCCGCTCCAGCCCCATCAGCGCCGAAACCAGCATGAACAGCGTGCTTTTCGGCAGGTGAAAATTGGTCATCAGCCCGTCGATGGCGCGGAAACGATAGCCGGGCGTGATGAAGATCGCGGTGTCGCCGGTGAAGGGCTGGATCGTGCCATCGGCATCAGCCGCGCTTTCCAGCAGGCGCAGGCTGGTGGTGCCCACCGCGATCAGCCGGCCCCCGGCGGCGCGCGCGGCGTTCAGCCGGGCTGCCACCTCGGGGCTGATCGAGCCCCATTCGGCGTGCATGGCGTGGGCGTCGGTATCCTCGGCCTTGACCGGCAGAAATGTTCCGGCGCCGACATGCAAGGTTACAGTTTCTGTCGTAATTCCAGCATACTGCAATGAATTCATGAGGTCTGGTGTGAAATGCAATGCGGCCGTAGGTGCCGCAACCGCGCCATCCTTGGCCGCAAACATCGTCTGGTAATCGCTGCGGTCGGCCTCGTCGGTCGGGCGTTTGCCGGCGATATAGGGGGGCAAGGGCATCTGCCCGGCACGGTCTAGCAGCACCTCGACCGGTTCGTCGCCCGGAAAGGCCAGGGTCCAGCTGCCATCGGCGTGGCGCGCCTCGGCCATGGCCAGCACCCCTTGCCCGAAATCGATCTCGTCGCCCTCGTGCAGCCGCTTGGCGTTGCGAATGAAGGCCTGCCAGCGCCGCAGGTCGATCCGCTTGTGCAGTGTGGCACCGATCCGCGCCGATCCGCGGGCACCCTCAAGCTGCGCCGGAATCACCCGGGTGTCGTTGAAGACCAGCACATCGCCCGCGCGCAGCAGGCCGGGCAGATCGCGCACCACATGGTCGCCAAACGGCCCCTCTGCCCCTACCCGCAACAGCCGCGCGGCATCGCGCGGGCGCGCCGGACGCAGCGCGATGCACTCGGGCGGCAGGGTAAAATCGAACAGATCGACGCGCATGGCCGCGCAGGCGGATCAGTTCGACTTCGAGTTGTTGAGATCCGCCACCGTCGGGGCGACGGTGATGCGCGGCGCCGCACCCGATGGCGGGGCCTTGTGCTCGCTGGCGAGCGAAGCCTGCACGATCTTGGTCGGGTTGGCCGGCGGCTCGCCCCGGGTGATTTCGTCCACCGCATCCATCCCCGCGATCACCCGGCCGAAATTGGTGTAGTGCCGGTCGAGCGCGAAATGCGGATAGAACACGATGAAGAACTGGCTGTTGGCGGTATCCGGCTCGTTGGTCCGCGCCATCGAAACGGTGCCGCGCACGTGCGGCAGATTGTTGAACTCCGCCTTCAGGTTGGGCAGCTGCGAGCCGCCCTCGCCCGTCCCGGTCGGATCGCCGGTCTGCGCCATGAAGCCATCGATCACGCGGTGGAAGATGATCCCGTTGTAAAACCCCTGGCGGGTCAGCGTCTTGATCCGCTCGACGTGGTTGGGGGCCCACTGCGGCACCAGGCGGATCGCCACCCGCCGGCCATTCGACAGGTCGAGCAGCAGGATATTGTCGGGATCATGGCTCTGGTCGGCATCGACCGTGGCGCTGAACGTTGGCAAGGCGGCAGCCGAAGCGGCGGCTTCCTTGACGCCCTTCTCCAGGTCAGCCTTCTTGCGTGCGACGGCGGCGGGCGCGGTAACCAGCGCCACCCCGGCGATCAGGCAACTGAGGACATGCTTGGTGCGAAGCGAATTCATGCGCGGTCTGCCGGCCTTCCAGGATCAATGCTTGCCGGGCGATAGCCGCCCCGGGCTTGCCTTGCAATGAACGAGTTCCCGCCGTGGCTCAGCTATCCCCCAGCCGGCCCAGCCGCTCTACCCGGGCCAGCACCTCGTCACGCACCGTGGGGCTGACGAAGCGGGCGATCTCGCCGCCGAACAGGGCGATTTCCTTGACCAGTTTGCTGGCGATCGGCTGAAGCGAGACGTCGGCCATCAGGAACACGGTCTCGATCCCGGCGTTCAGCTGCTGGTTCATCCCCGCCATCTGGTATTCGTATTCGAAATCCGCCACGGCGCGCAGCCCGCGAACGATCATGGTGGCGCCCTGCGCCTCGGCAAATTTCATCAGCAGGGCATTGAAGCCGACCACCGAGACATTGGCGATCCCCAGCGCGGCAACCTCGCGCTCGACCATGGCGATGCGCTCTTCCGGGCTGAACATCGGGTTCTTGGAGGGGTTGGTCGTCACCCCGATGATCAGCCGGTCAACCAGCTTGGCGCCGCGCCGGATGATGTCGGCGTGGCCCAGGGTGATCGGGTCGAAAGTGCCGGGATAGACCCCGATGCGCGTGACCATGCCCCTGCCCCCCTCTGTTCCCTCAATGTTTGCGAGCAATGATATAGCGCGCGATGTCGCGCAGCAGATCGGCCTCGACCCCATGCTGGCCAAGGTGGCCCACCGCCTGCTCGACCAGCATCTGCGCCTGTTCGCGCGCCCGTTCCGGCCCCAGCAACGAGACGAAGGTCTGCTTGCCGGCCCCGGCATCCTTGCGCAGTGCCTTGCCGGCCAGTTCCTCGTCGCCCTCGTGGTCCAGCAGATCGTCGGCGATCTGGAAGGCAAGGCCGATGTCGCGCGCATAGAGCCGCAGGTGCCCGCGCCCTTCCGCCGGCACCCGGCCCAGCACCGCGCCCATTTCCACCGCCGCGCCCAGCAGCGCCCCGGTCTTGAGCTGCTGCAACCGGGTAACCATCGGCAGATCGAACCCGCCCCCTTCGGCAACGATGTCCATCATCTGCCCGCCAACCATGCCGTGCGCGCCAGAAGCCGTGGCCAGCACCTGGACCAGTTCGGCGCGGGTGAAGGGATCACCCACCGTCGCCGGATCGGACAGGATCTCGAAAGCCATGGTCTGCAGCGCATCGCCCGCCAGCACCGCCGTCGCTTCGTCATAGGCACGGTGGGTGGTCGGCTTGCCGTGGCGCATGGCATCGTCATCCATGCAGGGCAGATCGTCGTGGATCAGCGAATAGACGTGCACCGCCTCCAGCGCGACGCCGCAGCGCACCGCCAGCGAGCGATCGACACCATAGAGCCCGGCCGTGGCGGCCAGCAGCAAGGGCCGCAGCCGCTTGCCCCCGCCAATCGCGGCATAGCGCATCGCCTCGATCAGGCGGGCGCGGGCATCGGCCGGAACCGGCAGCAGCAGATCGAAATCGCGGTCGACCTCGGCCTGAATGGCGGCGAGCGCCTCTTGCAACAACGGACTGGCGGCCATGGTCAACCCTCGGCGTCGAAGGGGCGGGTCGCGGTGGCAGCGCCATCGGGGCCGGCAACGATCCGCTCGATCCGCGCGCTGGCGGCATCCAGCCGCACCTGGCAATGGCGGCGCAGCGCCTCGCCGCGTTCGTAAAGCGCGATCGAATCGTCCAGCGGCACCTCGCCGCTTTCCAGGCGGCGCACCACCTCTTCCAGCGCGCGCAGCGCGTCCTCGAAACTCATGGTGGAAAGGTCGGGGCTCGTGCTATCCATGGTGCTCAGCTTTGGCCGCAGCGGGGGCAAGGGTCAAGGGCGGTGCTGGCGCCTCCCGGGGAGACAAGCGCGATGTTCATCGGTCACTGGGCGCCCGCGCTGGCGCTGGCCAACCGCCCGGCCGGACCGCGTCTTGCCAGCCTGTTTATCGCCGGCCAGCTGATGGACTGGGGCTTCTTCCTGCTAGTGCTGCTGGGGGCGGAACACCTGCGGATCGTGCCGCATTTCACCGCGATGAACCCGATGGACCTTTACGACATGCCGCTTTCGCACAGCCTGGCGGGGCCCCTGCTGCTGGCTTCGGGCTTTGCCATGTGGCTGCAGCGCAGCGGGATGGGGCGCGGCGGCGCGCTGATCGGCGCGCTGGTGGTGCTGTCGCACTGGCTGCTCGATCTGCTGGCCCACGCCCCCGATCTGACCCTGGCCGGCGGGAGCAGCCGCTTCGGCCTGGGCCTGTGGAACCAGCCCCGGCTGGAAATGCCGCTGGAACTGGGGCTGGTGGCGGCAGGGCTGGCGCTTTACGCCTGGCGGGCGCGGCCCGCGAAGGGCCGGCTGGCCGCCCTGGCACTGCTGCTGCTGGCGCTGCAGGCGGTCAACTGGTTCGGCCCGCCGCCTGCTCCCGGCTCGGGCACCACCGGCATGGCGCTGACCGCGCTGGCCGCCTATGCCATGGCCACCGCCGTCGCCCGCTGGGTTGACCGCAGCGCTTCCCCTGCCGCCTGAACTCTTGCAAGGATAGACCCGATGGCCCGCTGGATCGCCACCTACCTGATCGCCTTCGCCCTGTTTGGCACGCTCGATTTCGTCTGGCTCAGCACGATGTCGGCGCGGCTCTATGCCCCGGTGCTGGGGCCGCTGATGGCGCCACAGGCGCGGCTGGACGCGGCGCTGCTGTTCTACCTTGGCTATCTGGCCGGGCTGGTCTGGTTCGCGGTGCGCCCCGGGCTGGCACTGGGGCCGCGCGCCGGGGTACTGAACGGCGCGCTTTATGGTGCCTGCTGCTACCTCACCTATGATCTGACCAATCAGGCGACGCTGGCCCGCTGGGCCACCCACATCACGGTGCTGGACATCCTGTGGGGATCGTTCGCCTCGGCCACGGCGGCGGGGCTGACCAGCGTGATCGCCGCGCGCTGGCTGCGGAAAAGCTGAATCCGGGCCCCTTCCCCACTGGCGCGGCGCGACCCGCCCCGCTAAAGGCGCGGCCATGGCTGAAATCACCCCCGAAGTCGTCGCCGCCCACGGGCTCTCGCCGGAAGAATACGAGCGGGTGCTCCACGCCCTCGGGCGCGAGCCGAACCTGGTCGAACTCGGCATCTTTTCGGTGATGTGGTCCGAGCATTGCAGCTACAAGAGCAGCCGGCTGCACCTCAAGAAACTGCCGACCGAGGCGCCGTGGGTGATCTGCGGCCCGGGCGAGAACGCCGGGGTGATCGACATCGGCGACGGGCAGGCGGCGATCTTCAAGATGGAGAGCCACAACCACCCCAGCTATATCGAGCCCTATCAGGGCGCGGCGACCGGGGTGGGCGGGATCCTGCGTGACGTGTTCACCATGGGCGCGCGGCCCGTCGCCAACATGAATGCGCTGCGGTTCGGCCGGCCCGATCACCCGAAGATGAAGCATCTGGTGCAGGGTGTGGTCGCGGGCATCGGCGGCTATGGCAACTGCGTCGGCGTGCCGACGGTGGGCGGCGAAACCAATTTCCATGCCGCCTACGATGGCAACATCCTGGTCAACGCGATGACGGTGGGCGTCGCCGAGACCGACAAGATCTTCTATTGCGCCGCCACCGGCCTCGGCAATCCGATCGTCTATGTCGGCAGCAAGACCGGGCGGGACGGGATCCACGGCGCGACCATGGCCAGCGCCGACTTCGACGAGAAGAGCGACGAAAAGCGCCCGACCGTGCAGGTGGGCGACCCCTTCACCGAAAAGCTGCTGATCGAGGCCTGCCTTGAGCTGATGGCCACCGACGCGATCGTCGCGATCCAGGACATGGGCGCGGCGGGCCTGACCAGTTCCAGCGTCGAAATGGCCAGCAAGGGCGGCGCCGGCATTCGCCTCAACATGAACAAGGTGCCCTGCCGCGAGACCGGCATGACCCCCTACGAGATGATGCTGAGCGAGAGCCAGGAGCGGATGCTGATGGTGCTCAAGCCCGGCAAGGAGCCGATGGCCGAGGCAATCTTCCGCAAGTGGGAGCTGGACTTCGCGGTAATCGGCGAAGTCACCGACACCGGCCACATGGTGCTGGAATGGAACGGCGAGGTGGTCTGCGACATTCCGCTGGGCCCGCTGGCCGACGACGCGCCGCTCTATGACCGCCCGCACCTCAGCCTCGAGGACTACAAGGCCTGGGCGCAGGTCAAGCCGCTGGGCGAAGTGCCGGAATGCACCGACCTGGCCGCCGACCTGACCCGGCTGATGGCCTGCCCCGATCTCGCCAGCCGGCGCTGGATCTGGGAGCAGTACGACAGCCAGGTGGGCGCCGATACGTTGCAGAAGTCTGGCGGCGACGCGGCGGTGGTGCGGGTGCACGGCACCGACAAGGCGCTGGCGATCAGCACCGACTGCACCCCGCGCTATGTCTATGCCGACCCCTACGAGGGCGGCAAACAGGCGGTGGCCGAAACCTGGCGCAACCTGTGCGCGGTGGGGGCAACGCCGCTGGCGATTACCAACTGCCTCAACTTCGCCAACCCGCAGCGGCCCGAGATCATGGCCCAGATCGTCGAGGCGCTGCGCGGCATGGGCGATGCCTGCCGGGCGCTCGACTATCCGATCGTGAGCGGCAATGTCAGCCTTTACAACGAAAGCAAGGCCACCGGCGGCGGCAGCGCCATTCTCCCCACCCCGGCGATCGGCGGCGTGGGTCTGATGATGGACCACACCAGGATGATGAGAATCGGCTTCAAGAATGAAGGCGAAGCTATTGTCCTGATTTGCCATTCCTCGGGCCATATCGGGCAGTCGCTGTGGCTGCGCGAGCTGCATGGCCGCGAGGAAGGCGCGCCCCCGCCGGTCGACTTGGCCAAGGAACGCGCCGCCGGCGAACTGGTTCGCGAACTGATTTCGGACGGCATGGTCAGCGCGGTGCACGATTGCTCCGACGGTGGCGCGGCCGTGGCCATGGCCGAAATGGCGCTGGCCGGAAACATCGGCTTCACCAGCCAGATCGCGCCCAACCTGCCGCCGGTCGGCCCGCTCTATTTCGGCGAGGACCAGGGCCGTTACGTGATCACGTGCCGCGATCTTGCCGCCGTTCGCGCCCGGGCCGAAGCCGCTGGGCTCGCCGCCGT
>JAFECL010000079.1:0-10172 GCA_018242165.1 Pseudomonadota bacterium | reverse complement strand
GCTGCGCGAGGCCAACGAGGCCTTCTTCAAGGACTGGATGGACTAGGCCCGGCACCAATGGCATTCTGCCGGGCATGAGCAAGTTCCCGCCCGCCCTGTTCGCCGAACCCGATCCCGATCCCGACACCCTTGCCAACCTCGGCCCGCTGCGCGCGCTGGCCGGGGTGTGGGAGGGCAAGAAGGGCACCGACGTCAAGCCGACCGAGGATGGCGGCGCGAGCCAGCGCTATGTCGAGCGGTGGGAGGCCCAGCCGATCGATCCGCAGATGAACGGGCCCCAGCTGCTCTATGGCCTGCGCTATCACACCCATATCGTGAAGCCGGGCGAGGTGGAAATGTACCATGATCAGGTCGGCTACCTGCTGTGGGAGCCGGCCACCGGCACGATCATGCAGACGCTGGCCATTCCTCGTGGGCAGAGCGCGCTGGCCGTGGGCAAGGCCCGCAAGGGGGCGAAACGCTTCACCCTGCGCGCGGTGCGCGGCTCCTGCGCCAACGGCATCGCGTCGGGCCCGTTCCTCGAGGAAAATTTCCGCACCGACCGCTGGACGATCACCTACACCGTGCACGACGATGGCTCATGGTCCTATGACCAGACCACGGTGTTGAAGATCAAGGGCGTGGGCAAGGCCTTCCGCCATACCGACGCGAACCGGTTGAAGCTGGTCAAGAAGCCCAGCCGCAATCCGGTTGCCAAGGCAGCCCGGAAAGCAGCGAAAAAGGCCTCCGAAGGCTAGGCTCAGGCCGCCTTTTTCAGCAGATCGAACGGATCGACCCCGGCGGCGCGCCAGGTGGCGTGAACCTCGCGGTAATAGCTCGGCTCACCGATCCCCAACCGTGCCCGCACTTCCGCGATCGGCAGCGGCAGCAGCTCGCGGATCGGCAGTTCGCACAGCCGCGGACAGGCCTTGCCCATCTTCTGGCCCTCGCGCACCGCGCGCAGCACCGGCGCCTTGACCTTCAGCCCGCGCTTGATCTCGATCGCCCCGGCATAGCCGATGAACAGGTGCGCCGGGCTGGGCTGCTGGCCATAAGTGAAGGCCAGCACGCATTGCTCACCCAGCGCATCGCGGCCAAAACCGGTCAGCACGTGGGCAAGATCGTGGGTGTCGCGCATCCGCTCGAAATACCATTCGACCTGATCGTGCAGCTCGATCCGCTTGGCCTTGAACTTGTCGAATTCGTCGACCAGCCCCTTGGCGCTCAGCCCCTCGGCCTCCATGAAATCGCAATAGGCATGGGCCAGCGACCCTGCCGGCATGGCCCGCAGCGCGGCGTGGTCGTCAAGGATGTCGGGCAGATAGGGTTCGCTCGCCCGGATCGCCTGGCCGCGCTCGCTGCGCAGGAAAGCGGTGGCGGCGTCGATCACGCCCTTCCACGGCAGCGCCTCGAAGATGTGGAACACCTCCTCGGTATTTTCCTTGTCCTTGATCAGGTTGCGGAAGTGCCGCCAGGCCACCAGCGGGCGATAGCCCGGCATGATGCGGCGCGGATCGAGGAGCTGGAGATCGCCCTGCTGGGGGGCATCGGCAGAGATGGGCGTGTGCATGTTCATGAATCCGCCTCTACCGCTAATTAACATGATTGTCAATAGCGTCGATTTTAGCGCATCTTTACTGGCCATTTGCGCCGGAAGGCGCTAGCGCCGAACCCGCCTGGGGGGGCACCGTCTATCTTCTGCCGAAGGACCACCCATGCGCGCATGGCCGATTTTGCTGGGAATTCTGGTCGGGCTGATCGCCCTGCTCTACGGGCGTGAACTGGGCGTTGACGATATCGACGGCTGGCGCCGTGCCACGCGCTATACCGCGCGGGCCGGCCTGGTGCTGTTCCTGATCACCTACAGTGCATCCTCGCTGGCGCGGCTGACCCACGGCCGGCTGGTGCTGATGGTGCTGCGCGACCGGCGCTGGTGGGGGCTGGGCTATGCCGCCTGCATGATGGTGCATGCCTATGCCTTCCTGTCCCTGTTCGACACTGGCACGGCGCAACTGCCGCTGGTCGTCGCCGTGGGCGGGGGGGCCGGCTATGCCCTGATCGCCACCATGGCGCTCACCTCGAACCGCCGCGCGATGCGCCGGCTGGGGCCCGCGTGGCGGCACCTGCATCGAGTGGGGATCCACGGCCTGTGGCTGATCTATACGGTGATCTTCGCCGCCCGGGTGATCCGGCCCGGCAGCTTCATCATCGGCCTCTATGGCCTGGCGCTGACGCTGGGTGCGCTGGCGCTGCGCATGGCCGCGCGCCGCCGCCCCCAGCTGCCAGCCGACATCGCCTGAGCTGACGCGGTCAGCCGCGCCAGTCGCCGGCGGGTACGCCCAGCAGGCGCAGCAGGCTGGTCAGATCGCCGGCATCGATCGCGCCGTTGGCCGCGGCCCGGGCCCTGGGCTTGGCATGGTAGGCAACGCCATAGGTTGCCCCCTGCAACATCGGCACATCGTTGGCGCCATCGCCGGCGGCAAGGGTAACCGCCCCCGCACCCAAGGCCCGCGCCCCCTCCTGCAGCGCCGCCAGCTTGGTGCCGGCATGGCAGACCGGGCCCACCAGCCCGCCGGTCAGCTTGCCCCCCGCGATCTCGAGCCGGTTGGCCACCACGGCATCGAAGCCCAGCATCGCGGCCACCGGATCGGCGAACTGGTGAAAGCCCCCGGTCACCAGCACCGCGCGGCAGCCATGGGCCTTGAGGGTCTGGACCAGCACGCGGGCGCCGGGCATCGCGGTGATCCGCTCGGCCAGGCATTGCTGGATCGCCGCCTCGGGCAGGCCGGCCAGCAGCGCGACGCGTTCGCGCAGGGCCGCCTCGAAATCCAGCTCGCCCTGCATCGCGCGTTCGGTAATCGCCGCGATTTCGGCCTTCAGTCCGGCGAAATCGGCCAACTCATCGATGCATTCCTGGCCGATCATGGTCGAATCCATGTCGGAAACGAACAGCTGCGGGACGCGCGGCGGATGATCGGCAACCAGCAGGTCGGCCGGCATCAGGTGCGCATCCAGCGCCGCGCGCACCGCATCAGGCGCCGCTTCCGAGGCCAATTCCGCCATGCCACAGGCGGCAAGACGGACTTCGAGCCCCGGCACAGCCCCGGTCAGCAAAGGAAGGCTTGCGGCAAGCCGGTGCTCATCTGCTATCACCCGGGCGATGGTCACCGATCGATCTCCTGAACCGGCGGGGCGCCCGCCGCTGGCGCTCATTGCAGGGCCGACCGCCAGCGGCAAGAGCGATCTGGCCGTGCGCCTCGCGCTGGCCCTGCGCGGGCGTGGCCGCGACGCCGTGGTGATCAATGCCGACAGTGCCCAGGTCTATGCCGACCTTGCGGTGCTGAGCGCCCGGCCCGGCGAAACCGAAATGCGCGGTGTGCCACACCGCCTGTTCGGCACCTGGGACGGGGCCGACAGCTGTTCGGCGGCGGATTGGGCCAGCCGTGCGCGGGCCGAGGTGGCCAGCGCCCATGCTGCTGGCGCGGTACCGATCCTGGCCGGCGGCACCGGGCTTTACCTGCGCACCCTGCTCGACGGGATCGCGCCGGTGCCGCCGATCCCCGCCGACCTGCGCGCCGCGGTGCGGGCCCTGCCGGCGGCCGAGGCCCATGCCGCGCTGGCCAGCGAAGACCCGGCGGCGGCGGCCCGGCTCAACCCGGCGGACACCACCCGCGTCGCCCGCGCGCTGGAGGTGGTGCGCGCCACGGGCCGGCCGCTGGCCGCATGGCAGGCCGAACGGATCGGCGGGATTGGCGCCGGGGTGGCCTTGCGGGCCTGCGTGCTGCTGCCCCCGCGCACGTGGCTGTACCAGCGCTGCGATGCGCGGTTTGCCGCGATGGTCGAGCACGGCGCGATGGACGAGGTGGCCGCGCTGCTCGCCAGGCGGCTCGATCCGGCGCTGCCGGTGATGCGGGCGATCGGGGTGCGCGAGCTGGGCGGCGCCATTGCCGGCACGATCAGCCTTGGCGAGGCGGTGGCAGCCGGCCAGCAGGCAACGCGCAATTACGCCAAGCGGCAATACACCTGGTTCCGCCACCAGCCCCCGCCCCAATGGCAGCGGATCGAATCATTTGATGATGATTTTGTCAGTCGCTTCGCATCATTATTACTTTGATATGGCTTGACACGATATTTCCTGTCCGATAGAGGCGCCCCGTCAGCCCGGCACGTTGCCTTCGTGCCGGGCTTGCCTTTTGGGCGAAATGCCTGCCATCGGCCATTCGCGCTTGCCTTTTCAGGCCGGGCGGGCAAGGCGGCGCGGCATAGTTGCAAGGATTGGTTACGGTGAGCGAGGAACGCAGCGGCGCAAGCATTCTGGTCGAAAGCCTGGTGCGGCAGGGGGTCGAATACGTGTTCGGCTATCCCGGCGGTGCGGTGCTGCCGATTTATGACGCGCTGTTCGGCGAAGAACGCATCCGCCACATCCTGGTGCGGCACGAGGCCGCCGCCGCCCACGCCGCCGAAGGCTATGCCCGCTCGACCGGCAAGCCCGGCGTGGTGTTGGTGACCAGCGGCCCCGGCGCAACCAATGCGGTGACCGGCATCGCCGATGCCTTCATGGATTCGATCCCGATGGTGGTGATCACCGGCCAGGTGGCGACCGGGCTGATCGGGTCCGACGCGTTCCAGGAAGCCGACACCATCGGCATCACCCGCCACTGCACCAAGCACAACTATCTGGTGAAAGACCCGGCCGACCTTGCCGCGACCCTGGACGAGGCGTTCCAGATCGCCACCACCGGCCGGCCCGGCCCGGTGGTGATCGACATTCCCAAGGACGTTCAGGTGGCCAGCGCCCCGCTGCATGACGGGCCGGTCCAGCGCCACAACCGCTATCACCCGCCCAGCACCGCCGCCGAGGACGATGTGGCCCGCGCAGTGGAGCTGATTGCCCGGGCCAAGGCGCCGATCCTCTATACCGGCGGCGGGGTGATCAATTCCGGCCCACGTGCCAGCGAACTGCTGCGCCAGTTCCAGGCGCTGACCGGCGCGCCCGTCACCTCCACGCTGATGGGCCTTGGCGCCTTCCCGGCCGACCATGCCGACTGGCTGGGCATGCTGGGGATGCACGGCACCTACGAAGCCAACTGGGCGATGAACCAGGCCGACGTGATGGTCTGCATCGGTGCGCGGTTCGACGATCGGGTTACCGGACGGCTCGATGCCTTTGCCCCCAATTCGCTCAAGATCCACATCGACATCGACCGGGCGAGCATCAACAAGACCGTGCATGTCGATCTGCCGCTGCTCGGCGATTGCGGCGCGGTGCTGGAACAGATGATCGCCGCCTGGGGCAGCCGCAAGGGCCAGGACCTTGCCAGCTGGAAGGCCCGGATCGACGGTTGGCGCGCCAGGAAAAGCCTGGCCTATCGCAAGAGCAAGGCCGAGATCGCCCCGCAGCATGCGGTCGAACGGCTGTTTGCCCTTACCCGCGCGCACGATCCGATCATTTCCACCGAGGTTGGCCAGCACCAGATGTGGGCGGCACAGTATTTCCACTTCTTCGGACCCAACCGCTGGCTGACCAGCGGGGGCCTTGGCACCATGGGCTATGGCCTGCCCGCCGCGATCGGCGCCCAGCTGGGCAATCCGGGGCGGCTGGTGATCGACATCGCCGGCGAGGCCTCGATCCAGATGAACATCCAGGAACTGGGAACCGCCAGCCAGTTCCGCCTGCCGGTCAAGGTCTTCATCCTCAACAACGAATGGATGGGGATGGTGCGCCAGTGGCAGGAACTGACCTACGAGAGCCGCTATTCGAACTCGTACTCGGACGCCCTGCCCGACTTCGTCCGGCTGGCCGAGGCCTATGGCTGGAAGGGCATCCGCATCGATGACGAGGCCGGGCTGGACGCGGGCATTCAGGCGATGATCGATCATGACGGGCCGGTGGTGGTCGATTGCCGCGTGGCGAAGACCGCCAACTGCTTCCCGATGATCCCTTCGGGCGCGGCGCATACCGACATGATCCTGCAGGGCGACGCGGTGGCGGGCACGCTCGACGATGAAGCCAAGGCGCTGGTGTAAGGAGGCCGCGATGATGAAGATCAAGCACCAGGCCTCGGAACGCCACGTGTTGACCCTGACGGTCGACAACGAGGCCGGCATCCTCGCCAAGATCGCCGGGCTGTTCACCGCGCGCGGCTATAATATCGACAGCCTGACCGTGGCCGACATTACCGAGAACCATTCGGTCAGCCGGATCACCATCGTCACCCACGGCCCGCCGGCGCAGATCGACCAGATCCATGCCCAGCTGGGCCGGCTGGTGCCGGTGCACAAGGTGCTCGACCTGACCGAGCTGGGCGCCCACGTCGAGCGCGAGCTGGCGCTGGTCAAGGTCGCCGGTACCGGCGAGGCGCGGGTCGAGGCGCTGCGGATCGCCGAGGTGTTCCGCGCCAAGGTGGTCGATACCACCACCGCCAGCTTCATTTTCGAACTGACCGGCACCCCCGACAAGATCGACAATTTCGTGACTCTGATGCGCGAGCTCGGGCTGGTCGAGGTCGGCCGCACCGGGATCGTCGGCATGATGCGCGGGGCCGAGGGGGCCTAGCCCGTCACAGAATTTCAACCCATCCAGCAATTGTCTTAGGGAACCATCTGAAATGAAAGTCTATTACGACGCCGATTGCGATCTGAACCTGATCACCGGCAAGAAGATCGCCGTGCTCGGCTATGGCAGCCAGGGCCACGCCCACGCCCAGAACCTGCGCGACAGCGGGGTGAAGGAAGTGGCGATTGCGCTGCGCGAAGGTTCGGCCACCGCCAAGAAGGCGGAAGGCGCCGGCTTCAAGGTGCTGAGCAATGCCGAAGCCGCCAAGTGGGCCGACGTGCTGATGATCCTGGCCCCCGACGAGCATCAGGCCGAGATCTATGCCAAGGACATCCACGCCAACATGAAGCCCGGCGCGGCGCTGGCCTTCGCCCATGGCCTCAACATCCACTTCGGCCTGATCGAAGCGCGCCCCGACGTCGACGTGATCATGATCGCCCCCAAGGGCCCCGGCCACACCGTGCGCGGCGAATATCTCAAGGGCGGCGGCGTGCCGTGCCTGGTAGCGGTGCATCAGGATGCCACCGGCAATGCCCATGACGTGGCGCTGGCCTATGCCAGCGGTGTCGGCGGCGGGCGTTCAGGCATCATCGAAACCAACTTCCGCGAGGAATGCGAGACCGACCTGTTCGGCGAGCAGGCGGTGCTCTGCGGCGGCCTGACCAACCTGATCATGGCCGGGTTCGAAACCCTGGTTGAAGCCGGTTACGCGCCGGAAATGGCCTATTTCGAATGCCTCCACGAGGTGAAGCTGATCGTCGACCTGATGTACGAAGGCGGCATCGCCAACATGCGCTATTCGATCAGCAACACCGCGGAATACGGCGACTATCACACCGGCCCGCGCGTCATCACCGACGAGACCAAGGCCGAGATGAAGCGCGTGCTGGCCGACATCCAGCAGGGCAAATTCGTCCAGCGCTTCTTCACCGACATCAAGATGGGCGCGCCCGAAATGAAGGCCAAGCGCAAGCTGCAGGCCGAGCATCCGATCGAGCAGACCGGCGCCAAGCTGCGCGCCATGATGCCATGGATCGGCGCCAACAAGCTGGTCGACAAGGCGAAGAACTAGAGCATCGCGCCAAAAAGTGGGAACCGGTTTTTGGCTTTTCGCGATGCGACCACAAGGACTTAGAGCATGTCGCGTGATCCTCATGACACGCAACATGCTCTAACCGCCTTGGCCGGCGCGGCGGATCACGATGGCGGCGTGCCCCCCGGCGGGGCGCGCCACATCGTGATCGCCGCGCAGGATTTCAACCGGGGCGGCACCGAGCGTGTCGCCCTTACTCTTGCGGGGCACTGGGCCGCGCTGGGACGGCGGGTGAACATGCTGGTCGGCGCGGTCGCCGGCGGGCTGGAAGATACCGTTCCGCCGGGCGTTACCGTGGTCGAATGCTCCCCCCCAGTCCCCCGCAGCCTGCTTGCCCGGCTACGGCTGGGCCGGGCCATGGCAGAGCCGCTGCGGGCGCTTTCCCCCGACGTGGTGTTCCTGACCGGCAATTATCATTTCATCCTCGCCCCCGCGCTGCGCCGCGCGGTGCCCGGCACCCCGATCATCGCCAAGGTCTCGAACCCGCTGCTCTCGGGCGTTCCCCGCGTGGTGGAGGCGCTGCTGGCGTTGGCGGTGCGGCAGGTGACGCGGGCGATCGATCTGCTGGTCTTCATGGCGCCGGAACTGGCCGAAGAGGGCCGCCGCCTGCTGCCGGGGCGGGCCATGGCCACCGTTGCCGAACCGAACCTGCCCGCCGGCTGGCAGCCCCCGCCACGCGGGACTGCCGAAGATCCGCCGCTGGTGCTGGCGATCGGCCGGCTCGAACCCCAGAAGCACATGGCGCTGGCCCTCCGCACCTTTGCCGAGCTGCGCCGCCAGCGGCCCGCCCGGCTGGTGGTGCTGGGCGAAGGGCCCGAGCGCCCGACGCTCGAGGCTTTGGCCCGCCGGCTGGGGATAGCGGGCGATGTCGACATGCCGGGTTTCGCCGACCCGGCCCCTTATCTGGCGCGCGCCTCGGCGCTGCTGATGTCATCGCGCTACGAGGGCTATCCCGCCGTGGTGGTCGAGGCGCTGGCGGCCGATGTGCCGGTGGTCAGCACCCCCTGCACCCCGGCGCTGGCCAGCCTGATCGCCAGCCCGCTGCACGGCGCGGTGACGCCGGCCGATCCGGCGGCGCTGGCGCGGGCCCTGGCCGCCACACTGGACCAGCCCTTCGTTTCGGACGGTGCGCGGGCCGCCAGCGTTGCCCACCATGACGCCCGGCGGTCGGCGCAGGAATACCTCGCGCTGTTCGATGCCGCGCAGCAGGGGGCTTTACAAGCCGCGCCCCGGCCAGCATAGGAACGGGTGATGATGCTGCGCGCGCTCCTTACCCTGCGACTTATCCGCCCTTGGGCGTGAGCTGCGGCGCCGTATCGCGGGCGCCCACGGCGCCCAAGGGAGCAACCCCCGCCTTCAATTCCGCTTCGCGCCGTGCCCCAGGGCCCGGCCCGTCATCGAAAGTTGCCTCCGATGTTGCGTGACCCTTCGGTCAAATACCGCCCCTTCCCGCCGATCAAGCTGGCTGACCGCACCTGGCCCGACAAGGTGATCACCAAGGCCCCGCGCTGGCTTTCCACCGACCTGCGCGATGGCAACCAGGCGCTGATCGACCCGATGGGCGCCGAGAAGAAGAGCCGCTTTTTCGACCTGCTGCTCAAGGTGGGTGTCAAGGAGATCGAGGTTGGCTTCCCCGCCAGCGGGGCCACCGATTTCGACTATATCTCGGGGCTGGTCCGCTCGGGCCGGGTGCCCGAAGACGTTACCCTGCAGGTGCTGACCCAGTCGCGCCGCGACCTGATCGAGACCACTTTCGCCAGCCTCGAGGGCAGCCCGCGCGCCATCGTCCACCTCTACAACGCGGTCTCGCCCGCCTGGCGGCGGATCGTCTTCGGGATGAGCAAGGACGAGATCAAGCAGATCGCCATCGAGGGTGCCAAGGTGCTGCGCGATCAGGCAGCGAAGTATTCCGGCACCGACTGGCACTTCGAATACAGTCCCGAGACCTTCTCGACCGCCGAGGTCGAATATTCGGTCGAGGTCTGCGCCGCAGTGATGGACGTGCTCCAGCCCACCGCTGAAAAGCCGATCATCTTCAACCTGCCGGCCACGGTCGAATGCGCGACGGCCAACGTCTATGCCGACCAGATCGAGCTGTTCGGCCGGCTGATCCCCAACCGCGAGGCAGTGGTGATCTCGCTCCACACTCATAACGACCGCGGCACCGGCATCGCCGCCGCCGAACTGGGGCTGATGGCCGGGGCAGACCGGGTCGAAGGCTGCCTGTTCGGCAATGGCGAGCGCACCGGCAACTGCGACATCGTCGCGGTGGCGCTCAACATGTACACGCAGGGGGTCAATCCCGGGCTCGATTTCAGCGACATCGACGCGATCGCAAGTACGGTCGAATACTGCAACCAGCTGCCGATCCACCCGCGCCACCCCTATGTTGGCGAACTGGTCTATACCTCGTTCTCGGGCAGCCACCAGGATGCGATCAAGAAGGGCTTTGCCGCGCGCGAGCAGCAGAACGACGAGTTCTGGGAGATGCCCTATCTGCCAATCGACCCGGCTGACCTGGGCCGCAGCTACGAGGCGGTGATC
>JAFECL010000078.1 GCA_018242165.1 Pseudomonadota bacterium | reverse complement strand
GTCGGCCTATCCGGACATTGCCAAGCTGGCAGTGGGCGAGCCGCTCGATCTGGTCTTCACCGCGCAGAACTACCACGATGTGGTCTGTTACCTTTCGGCCGATGATGCCGTGGCGATGAACAAGGCGATCTTCGCCGCGCTGAAGCCGGGCGGGCGGTTTGTCGTGATTGACCATGCCGCGCCGGGGATGACTGACCCGGCGGTGATCAAGAAGATCCACCGGATCGACGAGGACTATGTCAAGAAGCAGGTGCTGGCCGCCGGCTTCGTGCTGGAAGGCGAGAGCAAGGTGCTGCGCAACCCGGCCGATGGCCACGACAAGGGGGTCTTCGATCCCTCGATCCGGGGCCACACCGACCAGTTCGTGCTGTCGTTCAAAAAGCCGGGCTAAGGTTCAGACCGGCCACGTGAAGCCAGCCTCGCTGGTGCCCGCCGGCTCACCCCCGGCGGCCCAGCGGCGCTCGATCATGTGCCCCGCGCCATCGGCCCCGATCAGAACCACGGTCGAGGCGCGGGTGCCATAGTCGGGCCGGGCGATGAACACCGGGGTGAACATCGCCTCGGCCCCGGCTTCGCCCGGCACGGCGGGGCGCGGAGTACGGTCGGCCAGCGCGGCGAACAGCGGTTCGGGGTCCGCCGCCGGGCCGGTCAGCCAGTGCTCCAGCGCGGCGCACAGCGCCCGGGTCTTGGGCCAGGGCGGGGCGAAGGCACCGTTTGAGACCCCGTGGATACCCGGTGCCAGCACCGCGCGGCGCTCCGCCGGGTGGTTCTCCAGCGCCACCAGCCCGTCAGGACCCGCCACCAGCAGGTTGCAGGGGTTGTAGGCCGCCAGCGGCTCGGTCAGCGGATCGGCGCCGTCCAGCAGCGCCCGCACCAGCTCTCCGCGCGAAGGGGCATCGGCGTGCGGCTCGGCTTCGGTGCGCCGGTTGGTCACCAGCACCAGCCGCGCGGTGGCCTCGTTCACCCCCAGCCAGGTGCCCCCGGCCAGCAGGTCGCGCCCGGCCAGGATCGCCGGATCGTCGGCCCAGCGGGCCAGCGGGGCGGCGGGGCGGGCGTGGAATTCGTCGCGGTTGGCCGCCACCACCAGCCGCCAGCGCGGATGCGCCAACCATGCCACGGCGGCGATGCACATCAGATCAGCCCCTTGGCCTTCAGGCTGACATGCCCCTCGCGCCCGATGATCACATGGTCGTGCACGGTGATGCCCAGCAGGCGCCCGGCTTCGGCGATGCGGTGCGTGATCTGGATATCGGCGCGGCTGGGTTCGGGCTGGCCCGAGGGGTGGTTGTGGACCAGGATCAGCGCGGTGGCGCCAAGGTCCAGCGCGCGGCGGATCACCTCGCGCGGGTGGATCGCCGCCTCGTCGACCGAGCCATCGGCAACGTGTTCGTCGCGGATCAGGCGGTTGCGGGTATCGAGGTAGAGCACCCGTACCCGCTCGACCGTCAGGTGGGCCATGTCGATCATCAGATAATCGAGCAGCGCGGCCCAGCTGCCCAGCACCGGGGCCTGCGCCACCTGGGTGCGGGCCAGCCGCCGCGCGGCCAGCGCCACCACCTTCAGCGCCGCCGCGCTGGTCTCGCCCATGCCGGGGTGCTGGGCCAGCGCCGCGGCATCGGCGTTGAACACCCCGGCCAGATTGCCGAACCGCGCCAGCAGGGTGCGCGCCAGCGGCTTGACATCGCGGCGGGGGATCGCGGTCATCAGCAGGTATTCGACCAGTTCGTGATCGGCCAGCGCCTCGGCCCCGCCGCCAAGCAAGCGGGCCCGCAGCCGGGCCCGGTGCCCGCTGGGATCATGCCCGGCGGCCCTGTCTGGCGCCTTCAGCGGGGGTTCAGCCCCGGGGGGGAACAGATCGTCGTCGGCGGCCATGGTGCAGCATTGCCTTTCATGGCGCCCCCGCGCAAGAGTCGGAAACGATGCCCGAATCCCCAAGCCCATCTCGTCTGCGCCGGCGGCACTGGCTGCTGGGCGGGGCGGCTGCGTTGGCCGCGCTGGGCTGGGCCGGGCGGTTCACGCTGGCCGACCGGCTGATCGGCGGCACGCTGGCCGATCTGCATGTGCCCGGGCGCTATACCATCGAGGCGGTGGGGCCGGGCCAGCAGGTGCTGACCGGGCTGGTGCTGGGCGATCCGGCCCACCCGGACCTGACGGTGCGGCGGCTGGTGATCGATACCGGTCTGGGCGGGATCGCCGGGGTGCGCGCCGAAGGGGTGCGGCTGTATGGCCGGGTGGCCGGCGGGCGGCTCAGCTTTGGCAGCCTCGACCAGTGGCTCAATCAGCCTGCGGCCACTCCGCTGCGGCTGCCCGGCTGGGGGCTGACCCTGATCGACGCGCGCGCCGCGCTGGGGGGCGAGCTGGGGCCGGTGGGGCTTGCGATCAGCGGTTCGGGCGGGCTGGCCGATGGCTTTGCCGGGCGGCTGGCGATGGCCGCGCCGCGCCTTGCCGCGCGGCATTGCGCGGTGGTGGGCGCAAAGCTCGATGGCCGGGTGACGACCCACGGTGGCCGGGCCGAACTGACCGGGCCACTGGCTGCGGACCGGCTCGATTGCCCTGAGGCCGGCGTGGCCATGGCGCGGCCGTTGCTGGGGCTGGGGCTGACCAGCAATGCCAGCCTTGATGGCGGCGAGGCGCGGTTGCAGCTGGCCAGCGGGGCGCTGCGGCTGGCGGCACTCCACGGCGCGCGCGGCGAGGGCGAGGCGCGGCTGGCGCTGGCCAGTGGCAAGCTGGGCGGCGATTACCGGCTGGCGCTGGGCGATGCCGCCGGCGCCGGCGTGGCGGCACGCCGGCTGGAAGCGCGGGGCAAGCTCGATGGCACCGTGGCCAGTATCGCCGGTCATGGCTCGGTGTCGGGCGAGGGGCTGGGGGCCTTGCCCGCGCTGCTCGCCGTGCTGGACCGCGCGCGCGGCGGTGCGGCGGGGACGATGGCGGAGCCGCTGCTGGCCCGGATGATCGCCGGCCTCAAGGCCATGGCCGGCAAGGGGCAGCTGCGGGCGGATTATGACTTTCTCCGCGATGCCCGGGGGCTGGAACTCGAGGTGCCGCTGCTGGGGCTGCGCGATGGCGCCGCGCCGCGCCCGCATGTCATCGAGGTGGATGGCGATGGTTTGCGGGGGAACCCGCTCATCGCGGCCCATGGCCTCGCCCTGCATCGCGATGGCGGGATTGGCGGCATGTCGGCGCAAATGCCGGCCCGGATCGCCCTTGGCGGGCCGCTGCCGCCGATGCGGGGGCGGCTTGAGGCCATCCCGGGTGGTACCCGCGCCCGGCTGGAGATGCCCGGCTGGGCGGCAGGCCCGGCGCGGCTGACGATGCCGGGGCTGGACCTGACCCTGCGCGGCGGACGGGCGACGTTCCACGGCAGCCTCGCGGCCTCCGGCCCGGTTCCGGGCGGTTCCGTCCAGCAGCTTGCCGTGCCGGTCGACGGGCAGTGGAGTGCGCGGGGTGGGCTGGTGCTGGGCCAGCAGTGCATGGCGGCACACTATGCCGGCGCGCGGCTCGGCAGCCTGACCCTGGCCTCGGGCCAGCTGCCGCTGTGCCCCGATGGCCCGGCGCTGCTGGCCCACGGGCGGCTGGCGGCGAGGTTGCCCCGGCTGGCGCTGGCCGGGCGGCTGGGCGAGCAGGATTTTGCCCTGAACGGCGGGCCGCTGCGGCTGGTTGGCGGCGCCTTCAGCAGCGGGCCGCTGGCGGTGACGCTGGGGCGGGGTGAGGAGATCTCGCGCTTTGCCCTCGGGCGGGTCGAGGGGCAGCTCGCGGGGCTGTCGGGCCGCTTCAGCGGTGGTACGGTGGCGCTGGCGGCGGTGCCGCTGGATATCGGTGCGGCGGCGGGCAACTGGCATTGGGGCGATGGCCGGCTGGATCTGGCCGGGCTGGGCTTCACGGTTGCAGACCGCGCTGTGCCGGGTGCTGCCCGGTTCGAGCCGCTGGCGGCGCGCGATGCCGGCCTGTCGCTGGCGGACGGGCGGATCACGGCGCAGGCCGACCTGCGCCATCCGGCCAGCGACCGGGTGGTGGCCGAGGTGTGGATCGATCACCGTCTGGCCGATGCCCGGGGGCAGGCCCGGCTGGTGGTGCCCGACCTGCGCTTTGACGGTCAGCTCCAGCCCGACATGCTGAGCCACCTTGCGCTGGGCACCGTGGCCAATGTTGCCGGCGCGGTCAGCGGGGAGGGACAGATCGACTGGGCGGGCGGGCAGGTGACCAGCCACGGGCGGTTCACCACCCCGGGGCTGGACCTGGCCGCCGCTTTCGGCCCGGCCAAGGGGGTGGCGGGCACGGTCGAGTTCACCGATCTGCTGGGGCTGGTCACCGCGCCCGACCAGCGGCTGACCATGGCCGCGATCAACCCAGGGATCGAGGTGACTGGCGGCACCCTGCGCTTTGCCCTGCAGCCCGGGCACGTGCTGGCGATCGGCGGGGCGGAATGGCCGTTCCTGGATGGCAAGCTGCGGCTTCGCCCCACCACCATGACCCTGGGTGCGGCCGAGGTGCGGCATTACGTGCTCGAGGTCGAAGGGATCGAGGCGGCCGAGTTTCTCCAGCAGACCCAGATGAGCAACATCGGCGCCACCGGGCGCTTTGACGGGGCGCTGCCGCTGGTATTCGATGCCAATGGCGGGCGGATCGAGGGGGGGCTGCTGACCTCGCGCCCGCCGGGGGGCAATGTTTCGTACATCGGCGCGCTGACCTACCAGGACCTCAGCCCGATGGCCAATTTCGCCTTCACCACGCTGAAGTCGCTCAACTACAAGCAGATGGCGATCGGGATGGAAGGTTCGCTGGCCGGCGAACTGGTCACCCGGCTGCGGATCGAAGGGGTCAGCCAGGGGGCGGGCACGCGGCGCAACTTCCTCACCCGGCAGGTCGCCCGGCTGCCGCTGCGCTTCAACATCAACGTGCGCGGGCGATTCTTCGAACTGATCGGACTGGTCCGGTCGACCTACGATGCCACCTATCTGCTCGATCCCTGCACCGCCGGGCTGATCGACGCGCAGGGCCGGCCGGTGAAAGGCAATGCCACCACCGCCCCGGCGCTGTGCCCTAACGCCGCACAACCAGCCATTCAGCCTTCAGTCAGCGAGAAACGTCCATGAACGATGTCGAATTGACCTGCCACGCGCCGCTTGCGACAAGCCCTGTCATGGACAGGCGAGCCAACAGCGCGGGGCAGGGCGGCAGGCGCGCCGTTCGCGTCGGATTGGGAACCGTGCTGGCGGTGGTTGCGGCGATGGGCCTGTCGGGCTGCATCACGGTTTCCGCCCCGGACAAGCCGATCGTGATCGAACTGAACATCAACATCAAGCAGGAGGTGGTCTATCGCCTGTCGTCCGACGCCGGGCAGACCATCCAGAACAACAAGGGTATCTTCTGATGCGCCGTTCTCTTTACGCCGTCCTGCCGCTGGCCGTCGCCGCGCTGGCGCTGCCGCTTGCCCCCGCGCTGGCCGAAGGGCGCGATCCGGCCTATGCCGCCGCCCGTGCCGCCGGGCAGGTGGGCGAGAAGATCGATGGCTATCTGGGGGTCGTGGGCGCCAGCACCCCGGCGCTGGCTCACATGGTCGCCGACCTCAACATCAAGCGCAAGGCGGTCTATGCCGATCGCGCCCAGGTGCAGCATTCCACGCTGGAGGAATATGCCTTCACCAGCGGTTGCCACCTGATCCTCCAGACCGAGCCGGGCGAGAAGTACCAGGCCCCCGATGGCACCTGGCACACCCGCACGGATGCTCCGCCGCTGCGCCATTCGCGCTGCCCCTAGGGGCGGCATGCCCGGGGGCGGCGGTCTGCCACTTTGGTCGCCCTATCCCCCGGTTGACTCAGGGTATCCCCCCGCCTAAGGGGGCGGCGCCTTTGGCGGGCAGGTTTGCCCGTGCCGAATGTTCCGCTGGGCCGCAGGGCCCGCATGGGGGGATTGATGGCATGAGCGAAGACCGGCCCGCGCAGGATCCCGCCGGCGCCGACGCGCGCATTTCGGCTCTGGACGAGCGGCTTCGCGCCGCCCGCTCGGCCGAAATGAAGCGTCAGGCCGTGGGGGCGCCGGAGGCCGATGCCAATTACCGGCTCGGCAGCCGCGTGCTCTCGGAATTGCTGGGGGGAATCGGCGGCGGGGCGCTGATCGGCTGGGTCTTTGACCGTTTCGCCGCCAGCTCGCCCAAGGGTCTGTTGACGATGCTGTTCCTCGGAACGGTGGTCGCCTTCAGGAACATCATCAGGATTTCGGGCCAGAAGCCGGAATGACCCAAGGGGTTCCGGGCTGGCTTCGCAGAAGGTGAAAGAGGCAGGACGTGGCAGCCGAACAGGCAACAGTCGATCCGATGCACCAGTTCACGATCGAGCCGATGTTCGGCACCGATCACTGGGCGCTGGCCGGGCATAACATCGCCTTCACCAATTCGGCGCTGTGGATGGCGATCGTCACCGTCGCGCTGTGGGTCTTTGTCGCCGGCGGGATGAAGCGCCAGCTGGTGCCCGGGCGCTGGCAGATGGCGGTGGAAGGCTTCACCGGCTTCATCGACGGGCTGCTGGCCGCCAATGTCGGCCCGGCCGGCAAGAAGTATGTGCCCTACATCTTCTCGCTGTTCATGTTCATCCTCTTCTCGAACGTGCTCGGCCTGCTGCCGCTGGCCCTGTTCGGCGCGCATCCCTTCACCGTCACCAGCCACTTCACCGCCACCGGCGTGCTGGCGGTGATGAGCTTTGCGATCGTGCTGGTGGTCGGCTTCTTCAAGCACAAGCTGCACTTCTTCAGCCTGTTCGTGCCGCACGGCACCCCGGTGGTGATGATCCCCTTGATCTTCGTGATCGAGCTGGTCTCGTTCCTGGTGCGCCCGTTCAGCCTTGGCCTGCGACTGTTCGTGGCGATGATGGCCGGGCACGTGCTGCTCGAAGTGCTCTCCAGCTTCGTGATCGGCGGGATCAACGCCGGCCCGGGTTTCGGCCTGCTGGTCTCGGTCCCCAGCTTCGCGCTGATGGTGGCGATCCAGGCGCTCGAGATCCTGGTGGCCGGCATCCAGGCCTACGTTTTCGCCCTGCTCACGTCGCTCTATCTGAACGACGCCGAGAATCTTCACTAAGTTTCGTTTTCAACCACACGAAATCGCTACATAAAAAGGAGTTTTACCATGGACGCTAATGCCGCCAAGCTCATCGGTGCTGGTCTGGCCGCGATCGGTGCCGGCATGGCCGCCATCGGCGTGGGCAACGTGTTCGGCTCGTTCCTCGAGTCCGCGCTGCGCAACCCCGGCGCCGCCGACGGCCAGCAGGGCCGCCTGTTCATCGGCTTCGCCGCCGCCGAACTTCTGGGCCTGCTCTCGTTCGTCGTCGCGATGATCCTGATCTTCGTCGCCAAGTAAGGCGCGAAGACCAACGATCCGCATTGCCGGCCGGGTTCGCCCGGCCGGTCACCCATCCCGTCCCCACGCTGCAGGCTGCCCGCCCATGCCCCAGATCGCCCAATTGGCCGAAACCTACTCCAGCCAGATTTTCTGGCTGCTGGTGTTTTTCGGCTTCACCTTCCTGGTCATTGGCCGGGGCATGGTGCCCAAGGTGATGGCCACGGTTTCGGCACGTGAAGCGCAGGTGGCGGGGGATCTTGCCGCGGCTGAGGCGGCCCGGGCAGCTGCCGACAGTGCGGAAGCCCAGTGGCAGGCCTCGCTCGCCAGCCAGCGGGCCGAGGCGCAGGCGCTGATCGCCAAGGCCAAGGCCGAGGCGGCGAAGGCCAGCGAGGCGCGTCTGGCCAAGGCGGCCAGCGCGACCGAAGCCCGCATCGCCGAGGCTGAAGGGCAGATCGCCAAGGCCCGCGCCAGCGCGCTGGCCGAGATCGAAGCCGTGGCTGCCGAGGCTGCCGGCGATATCGCGACCAAGCTGGCCGGCCTGTCGATCGATGCCGGCGCCGCGCGCGCCGCGGTGAAGGAGGTGCTCCATGGCTGACCTGTCGCTGCTGCTGCTCGCCGCCGAAGCCGCCGAGCCCGAGGCGCTGGGCTTTGGCCCGCCGATCTGGGTGGCGCTGGCCATGACCGTGCTGATCGCGGTGGCGCTGTGGCTCAAGGTGCCCGGCATGGTGACCAAGGGGCTCGATGCCTCGATCGCCGAGATCCGCAAGCAGCTCGACGAGGCCAAGGCGCTGCGCGCCGAAGCCGAGGCGCTGCGCGGCGAATATGCCGCCAAGATCGCCAGCGCCGAAAAGGACGCCGCGGCGATGCTCGATCACGCCAAGGCCGAGGCCGAGGCGATCGTCGCCAAGGCCGAAGCCGCGACCGGCGAGATGATCGCCCGGCGCGAAAAGATGGCGGCTGACAAGATCGCCGCCGCCGAGCGCGGGGCTGTTGCCGAACTGCGTGCCAAGGCCGCCGAGGCCGCCACCGGCGCCGCGCGCACCCTGATCGCCGCTCAGCATGGTGCCAAGGCCGACAAGCCGCTGGTTGACGAGGCGATTGCCGGGCTGTGACCTGCGGGTGCCCCGGCTGAACGTGACAACCCCCGCCTTCGCGCGGGGGTTTGTTTTTGGGAGAAGGCGATGCACGGACAGGCTTGGCTGCGGGCGCCGTCACCAACCATGGCCGATGCCTGCGAACTGACCTTCATGGATCGGGCGCCGATCGCCATGGATGCTGCCATGGCCCAGCACGCCGCCTATGCCGGGGCGCTGGCGGCCGCCGGGCTGGCGGTCGAGGTCTTGCCGGCGCTGGATGGCCACGCCGATTGCGCCTTTATCGAGGATTGCCTGGTGCTGGTGCCCGAGGCGCGGCTGGCGGTGGCCTGCCGGCCGGGCGCCGCATCGCGTCAGGGCGAGGTGGCCAGTGCGGTCGCGGCGCTGGGCCCGGGCTGGTACCATGCCGCCATCGCTGCGCCGGGTGCGCTGGAAGGCGGCGATGTGTTGCGGATCGGCCAGCGGCTCTACGTTGGGCGCACCACCCGCACGAACGAGGCCGGGATCGCCCAGCTGGCGGCGCTGGTGGCTCCGCACGGTCTGGAGGTGGTGGCGGTGCCGGTGCGCGGTTCGCTCCACCTCAAGACGGCGGTAACCGCGCTGGCCCCCGGCCTGCTGGTGGGCAACCGCGGCTGGCTCGATCCCGCCCCCTTCGGCGCGGCGGAATGGATCGAGACCCATGCCGACGAACCCTTCGCCGGCAATACCCTGTCGGCGGGCGGGCGGGTGATCCTGCCCGCCGAGCATCGCCACATGGCTGCGGCGATCGCGGCGCGGGGCTTTACCGTGGTGCCGGTGGAGATCGGCGAATTCGCCAAGGCCGAGGCCGGGGTGACCTGCCTTTCGGTGCTGGCCGCCTAGAACGAATTCTTGGCTTCGCGCAGCGCGGCGAAGGTCGCCACCGCGTCGCCGCCACCCCAGCGGGCTTGCAGCACCGGATCGTCGGCGCGCAGGAAGGGGTTGGTGGCCAGCTCGCGCCCCAGCGGGAAGGGCACGGTGGCGCGGCCGGCGGCCCGTGCCGCCTCAACCTCGGCGGCATAGCTGGCCAGCGCGGCGTTATCCGGATCGGCATGGACCGCGAACCGGGCGTTCGACAGGGTGTATTCGTGGGCGCAATGGCACAGGGTCTCGCCCGGCAGGGCCTTCAGCCGCTCCAGGCTGGCCCAGAACTGCGGCGCCGTACCTTCGAACATCCGCCCGCAGCCCAGCGCGAAAAGTGCGTCGCCGGTGAAGGCCACGCCAGCCTCGGGCAGGTGGAAGGCGACATGGCCCAGCGTGTGCCCGCCAACATCGATCACCTGCGCGGTGAAGCCCCCCAGCGCGACCGCCTCGCCCCCGGTCACCGCCCGGTCGACCCCGAAGATCGGGTATTGCTCGCCCGCCGGGGCCATGATCGTGCAGCCGGTTGCGTGCTGGATCGCCTCGTTCCCGCCAGCATGGTCGGGGTGCCAATGGGTGTTCCAGATCTGGGTGATCCGCCAGCCCCGCGCCTCGGCCTGGCGGAGGTATTCGGCCCCGTCGGGCGTGTCGATCGCCACCGTTTCGCCGCTGGCGGGATCGTGGACCAGATAGCCGTAATTGTCCGAGAGGCAGGGGAACTGGTGGACTTGCAAGGTCATGGCTGAATTTCCCCTAGGCTCGGCCTGATTAGCTGTTGCCGGTGCGCCGCTTTTGCCCCCACCACCAGATTTGCCGGGCGAACACAAGCGGGCAGGATGCCGCGAAAAGGAACAACGATTGCCCAGCGGAGCAGCGGGCGGAGTAGGCGACACCCAGAAATCCGGTCAGGGTTACGAGGTGCAGCCATTTCGGGACTGGGGGGCGCACATCGCTATTATCCTCATCGAACCTTTGTGGCCTTTGGGCCGTGACAACCACACGGACTGTGATGAAGAAACCAAGGCAAAGCACGATGAGCCCTAGCGCGGGTAATATCCAGCCAAGATCGGCGCTTAGGGTCATTGTCTGATCATTCTATCCCAATTTCCGGCCAGCAAAAAGCCCGCCCGGATCGCTCCGGGCGGGCTTTTGTTAAGCCGTGGCGCGGGCGCCGTGGCTTAGTCCTTCTGGGCGCGCAGGGCGGCACCGAGGATGTCGCCCAGCGAGGCGCCGGCATCCGACGAACCGTACTGTTCGACCGCTTCCTTCTCCTCGTGGAGCTGGCGGGCCTTGATCGAGAAGTTCGGCTTCTTCGAACGATCGAAACCGGTGACCATGGCATCGACCTTCTGGCCGACCTGGAACCGGTCCGGGCGCTGTTCGTCGCGGTCGCGGCCCAGGTCCGAACGCTTGATGAAGCCGGTGGCCCCATCTTCGCCGGCCTGCACCTCAAGCCCGCCGTCGCGCACTTCAAGCACAGTGACGGTGACGACTTCGTTCTTCTTGAGACCCGACGAAGCGGTCGAGACGCCACCGGCCGGCGCGCCCTTTTCGAGCTGCTTCATGCCGAGCGAGATGCGCTCCTTCTCGATGTCGACGTCGAGCACGATCGCCTTGACCTGCTCGCCCTTGCGGTGCAGCGCCAGCGCGTCCTCGCCCGAGATGCCCCAGGCGATGTCCGACATGTGGACCATCCCGTCGACGTCGCCGTCGAGGCCGATGAACAGGCCGAATTCGGTGGCGTTCTTGACTTCGCCCTCGACCTGGCTGCCCACCGGGTGCTTCTCGGCGAAGGCTTCCCACGGGTTCTGCTGGGCCTGCTTGAGGCCAAGCGAGATGCGGCGCTTGTCGCTGTCGACTTCCAGCACCATGACGTCGACTTCCTGCGAAGTGCTGACGATCTTGCCCGGGTGGACGTTCTTCTTGGTCCAGCTCATTTCCGAAACGTGGACCAGGCCCTCGATCCCGGCTTCCAGCTCCACGAAGGCGCCGTATTCGGTGATGTTGGTGACCACGCCGCGCAGCTTCGCACCCATCGGGTACTTGGCGGCAACGCCTTCCCACGGATCCGATTCCAGCTGCTTCATGCCCAGGCTGATGCGCTGGGTATCCTGGTTGATGCGGACGATCTGGACCCGCACGGTGTCGCCGATGGCGATCACTTCGCTAGGGTGGTTGACCCGCTTGTAGCTCATGTCGGTGACATGCAGCAGGCCGTCGATCCCGCCGAGGTCGACGAAGGCGCCGTAGTCGGTGATGTTCTTGACCACGCCGTCGATGATCTGGCCTTCCGACAGGTTCTGGATCAGGCCGCTGCGCTGTTCGGCGCGGGTCTCTTCCAGCACCGCGCGGCGCGAGACGACGATGTTGCCGCGGCGGCGGTCCATCTTGAGGATCTGGAAGGGCTGGGCCACGTCCATCAGCGGCTGCACGTCGCGCACCGGGCGGATGTCGACCTGGCTGCCGGGCAGGAAGGCCACGGCGCCGTCGAGGTCGACGGTGAAGCCACCCTTCACGCGGCCGAAGATCACGCCTTCAACGCGCTTGCCTTCGCCGAATTCGCTTTCCAGCTTGTCCCACGCGGCTTCGCGGCGGGCGCGGTCGCGCGACAGCATCGCTTCGCCGTCGGCGTTCTCGACACGGTCGACATAGACTTCGACCTCGTCGCCGACCGACAGGCCATGCGGCTGGCCGGCCATCGCGAATTCGCGCAGCGGCACGCGGCCTTCGCTCTTCAGGCCGACGTCGATCACGGCCTTGTCGCCTTCGATCGCGGTAATGGTGCCCTTCACCACGCGGCCTTCAAAGCCGCCGGCGGCCGCGCCGCCCAGGGATTCTTCAAGCAGGGCCGCGAAATCGTCGCGGGTAGGGGTGCTCATGGATTGCATCCTGTTCAACAAGTTTTCCGGCCAGGCGGTTGATTCCGCCGGTCTTTCCTCCGTTCCGGCACCATGCCGGGAACGGGCCAAAAGGGCCAGGTCCACCCGTGCGGCCGCATGCCGCAGCGGGTGTCCGAGCGCAGCCGGGCCGCGCGCGAACCGGCGGCGCTTAGGCGCGGATGCGCGGAAATGCAAGGAAATAGGGGGCAGAGGCGAGCAGTGAAGGTGCGAGGGGATTATCCCCTCGCGCTCCCCGTCATGTCGATGTGGCGCTCTGCCGCGTTCGAGCGTTAGGCCGCAGCGCCGCAGGCTTTGAAGCCGCTTCGCGGCATGGCGCTGACCTCGCGGCGGAATGCAACAAAGCCAGGGACGGGGAGCGCGAGGGGGTTACCCCTCGCAACCAAGCCTTCCGGCCTTCAGCAATCCCCGTAGATCACGATCGGCGTGGTCTGTACCGCTTCGGTAAACGAGGCCCGGGCCCAGACCTTGCAATGGGCGGTGTAGGCGTGGACCAACGGCGCGGTATGGGGATTTTCCCAGGCGGCGGGATAGTCGGCATAGGTGACCACTACCTGCGGGTGCCAGGCAAGGATGCGGCGCATTTCGGCCATGGTGGAGAGGTGGCTGGTATCGTGCTCGAAGGGGAAATAGAGGTGGAAGTTGTCGAGCAGCGGGCTGGGCGGGCTCTGCCCGGTCAGGCTGTAGAGCGCCATCGGCCCCTCGTAGACCAGCAGCCGGGCATTGGGCTGGCGGGCCGCGATCAGGGCGGCAACCTTGCGGATCTCGGCGCTGGCGCGGTGGCGCTTGGTCACTTCGAGCGCCGGGCTGGCCAGGGTGAAGATGAACACCGCCAACCCGCCGGCAAACATGCCCAGCGTGCCGCGCCCCATCAGCCGCCCGGCGGCAACGGCCAGCGGCAGCATCAGCGGCAGCAGATAGTGATCGTAGAAGTTGGGCAGCATGGCGACCCCGGCGAGGCCCGCCAGCACCCAGCCGATCAGGAAGGCGCGCGGCGCGGCATCGTCGCGCCCGCGCGGCAGCAGCAACCCCAGTGCGGCCAGCACCAGCGCGGGTGAGGCGGTTTGTGCCAGGGCGCGGATCCGGCTCCAGTGATCGCCCCAGGGGTCGACCGGCTTGTTGAGGTTGGCGGTGACCATGGCGTGCCAGAATTCGGCAAAGTGGCCGATCAGCGCATAGCCCAGCGCGAACAGGGCATAGGGGGCGATGCCGCAGGCGGCGAGGCGCAGCGCAGTGGGCAGCAGCGGGGCCCCGCCACGCCACGCCCGGTGCAGCGTCCACAGGCCCAGGAAGCCCGCCTCGGCCACGGCGCATTGCTTGAAGGTGATGGCAAAGCCGGCGCTGGCCATGGCCCACAAGACGCCGCGCGGCACGCGGCCGGCGGCCAGTTCGCCATCGGCGTTCAGCACCGCCCAGGCGGCAAGCGCCATCCAGAAGTTGTAGAATACCGGGGTCTGCCCACCCGCACCGCCGAACATTGGCAGGGTGGCGAGGTAGAGCGTGCCGGCCAGTGCCGGGCCCCAGCCGCCGGCCCAGCGCCGCACGATCAGCGCGACCAGCAACGCGGTGGCCCCGGCGGACAGCAGCGCGCCCAGCTGATAGGCCCATGGCTGTGGGCCAAAGAAGGTCAGCAGGTAATAGGTCAGGAACAGGCCCGGCCCCTTGCGATCCCACACCCCGACATAGGGCAGCAGCCCGTGGTGCAGCTTCTGCCCGGCGAGCAGGTAGAAGCTCTCGTCGTTGAAATAGGCCACGTCGCCCAGCACGGCATAGCGCGTCACCAGCGCGAACAGCGCCAGCCACAGCGCCAGCATGGCACTGGGGCGCGGCAGAGCGCGGTGTGGATCGGGCTGGCCCCGGGCGATCATGCCTTATGGTTAACAGCAGGTAGCCTTAAGACTTCGCTAAAGCCCGATCAGGGGGCGAGCTGCTGGGCGACCAGCCGGATCGCTTCGGTCACCGCTGCCTCGCGCGTTAGCGCCGAGGTATCGAGCAGCACTGCATCGGGCGCGGCGGCCAGCGGCGCCTCGGCCCGGGTGCTGTCGCGCAGATCGCGCGCCGCCAGATCGGCCTCGATCTCGGCCAGCGTTACCGCACGGCCCTGCGCCTGCATTTCCGCCCAGCGGCGCTGGGCGCGAGCCGGCACGCTGGCGGTAACGAACAGCTTGGCCGGAGCTTCGGGCGCGATCACCGTGCCGATATCACGCCCGTCGAGCACCGCGCCGCCCGGCTGCAGGGCAAAGGCGCGCTGGCGTTCGTAGAGCGCGCGGCGCACGCCGGGGTGGACCGAAATCCGGCTGGCGAGGCCGCCGGTGGCTTCGCTGCGCAGTTCCGGGTCGGCCAGCAGGGCATCGGGAAAGGCGCAGGCTGCTTCGGCATCGCTGGCCAGATCCGGGTTGCCGCCGTTCAGCGCCACCTGCCGCCCCACCGCGCGGTAGAGCAGCCCGGTATCGAGGTGCGGCAGGCCGAAATGCGTGGCCAGCGCCTTGGCAATGGTGCCCTTGCCGCTGGCGGTGGGGCCGTCGACCGCGATGATCCGCGGGCCGCTCACGCCGCCCCGCTGGCCGTGGCGAGCAGGTCTTCGAAGCTGGGGAAGCTGGTGGCGATCGGGCGGGTGTCATCCACCTCTACCCCGTCGCGGCTGGCGAGGCCGGCCACCGCCATGCTCATCGCGATGCGGTGGTCGAGGTGGGTCTTGATCCGGCCATTGGCACTGCCGCGCAGCGGCTCGCCCCCGGTGCCTTCGATGGTCAGGCCATCCTCGGTCTCGTTGACGCGGGCCCCGGCGCTGTCTAGCGCGGCGCGCATCACCGCGATGCGGTCGCTTTCCTTCACCCGCAGTTCTTCCAGCCCGCGCGTCACCGTGGTGCCCTGGGCCAGCGCGGCGGCGACGAACAGCACAGGGAATTCGTCGATCATCGCGGGCGCCAGCGCCGGGTCGACCTCGACCCCGCGCAGCGCCGAGTGGCGCACCCGCAGGTCGGCCACCGGTTCGCCGCCCACTTCGCGGGGGTTCACTTCCTCGATGCTGCCGCCCATCGCCCGCAGCACTTCGATCAGCCCGGCGCGGGTCGGGTTGAGGCCGACGTTCTCGATCACCAGGTCGCTGCCCGGCACCAGCAGCGCGGCGACGATGAAGAAGGCGGCGGAACTGGGGTCGCCCGGCACGACGATCTGCTGGCCGCGCAGCTCGGCCTCGCCGGTCAGCCGAATCACCCGCGCGCCCTGACCGTCGATCTCGACCGAAAGATCGGCGCCAAAGCCGCGCAGCATCCGCTCGGAATGGTCGCGGGTCGGCACCGGTTCGATCACTTCGGTGATGCCCCGGGTGTTGAGTCCGGCCAGCAGCACCGCGCTCTTAACTTGCGCGCTGGCGACCGGCAGGCGGTAGGAAATCGGCACCGGCAGATCGGCGCCACGCAGCATCAAGGGCAGAGTCTGAGTCCCGTTGGCGCCCGGGCTGGCGGTGATTTCGGCGCCGATCCGGCCCAGCGGCTCGATCACCCGGCCCATCGGCCGGCCCGAGAGGCTGGCGTCGCCGATGAAGGTGGCCGTGATGGGATGGCTGGCAACCAGCCCCATCAAGAGGCGGGTCGAGGTGCCCGAATTGCCCATGTCGAGTGCTGCCGCGGGTTGCAGCAGCCCGCCCACGCCCACGCCGTGGACACGCCATTCGCCCCCACCATCGCCGGCGCCCAGCCGTTCGATCGTGGCGCCCATCGCGCGCATCGCGGCGGCGGTGGAGAGCACGTCTTCACCCTCCAGCAGGCCCGAAACCCGCGTTTCGCCCAGCGCCAGCGCGCCCAGCATCAGCGAACGGTGGCTGATCGACTTGTCGCCCGGCACCCGGATGCGGCCCGTCAGTGGGCCTGATGACAGAAAGCGGCGCGGGGCCGGTTCGGATCCGTGAGTGCTCAAGGTCAGGTTCGCCTGCGGGTTGGGTCTTGCCAAAGCGCGCGGCTTTTGACAGCGCGTGATGCTTATGGCAATGGCCGCGCGCTTTCGTTCGGGCGCAAGCCGTTCCGGTCATACGTATTGAGTTCAAGTCCGTCGCCCCGGCGCACGGGCCACACCTGAGGAATTGAGATGGTCAAGGCTGAATGGGGCGCCAAGCATGGCTGCCCGAAATGCGGCACCCGCTTTTACGACCTGGGCAAGGATGACCCGGTCACCTGCATCGAATGCGGCTATGTCTGGCATCCCGAACCGGTGCTGAAGAGCAAGCAGCCGATCCCCTACGAGGAAATTCAGAAGGACAAGGGCGAGGATGCGCCCGATACCGATCTGGCCGACGAGGATCTCGACATCGACGAGGACGGCGATTCGCCGGACAACGACGTCGACCTGGGTGGCGACGACGACCTTGGCGTGGGCGCCCACGACGAGGAACCCGACGAAGTTTGATTGCGATGGGCAGGGGGGCAAAAACCCCCTTGCCAAGCGTCTGGCGCCCCACTAAGGGGGCGCCTCCCGCCACCAGACGGCGGGATGGCACGGGCCTTCGGACCCGCGCCGCACAGGAATGGCACGGGGCCTTAGCTCAGCTGGGAGAGCGCCTGCATGGCATGCAGGAGGTCAGCGGTTCGATCCCGCTAGGCTCCACCATTCACGGCATGGCGATATTTGCTCCATGCCGGGCTGCAAACGGAGGCCAGCTGCGCTTCCGGTGCTCACGGCCATCAAGGCCGCTCCGCTCCGGTTCTCGCTGACCACGCGTTTTCGCTCCGGCCTGAAGCAAATCTCACCATGCCTTCGTACCCACGGGTGCGAAGTGGTGTTTGTGGTTCACGCTGGCTGACGAGGTTTCGTCCGCCGGCGTTTTTGGCGTTTGGCGGGTTTTGGCCGGCCGTGGTGGAGTGAGCTAGGCGATGTTCGACAGCCTGTCCGATCGGCTCGGTTCGGTCTTCACCGCGCTGCGTGGCCGTGGCGCGCTGAAGGAAGACGACGTTCGCGAGGCGATGCGCGAAGTGCGGATCGCGCTGCTCGAGGCCGATGTCGCGCTGCCGGTGGTCCGCCGCTTCATCGATTCCGTCACCGAACAGGCGATCGGCCAGAACGTGCTGAAGTCGGTCACCCCCGGCCAGCAGGTGGTCAAGATCGTCCACGATGCGCTGGTCGAGACGCTGGGCGGCTCGGAAGCGGTCGGGCTCGATCTCGCCGCCACCCCGCCGGTGGTGATCATGATGGTCGGCCTGCAGGGTTCGGGCAAGACCACCAGCACCGCCAAGCTGGGCAAGCTGCTGAAGGAGCAGCAGGGCAAGAAGGTGATGATGGCGTCGCTCGACGTCAATCGCCCCGCCGCCCAGGAACAGCTGCGGGTGCTGGGCGAGCAGGTCAGCGTTGCCACCCTGCCGATCATCGCCGGCCAGCAGCCGACCGAGATCGCCACCCGCGCCTTGCAGGCGGCCAGGCTGCAGGCGGTGGACGTGCTGCTGCTCGACACCGCCGGCCGGCTCCACGTCGATCAGCAGCTGATGGACGAGATGCAGGCGGTGGCCGGCATTTCGGCGCCGAAGGAAGTGCTGCTGGTGGTCGATGCCCTGACCGGGCAGGACGCGGTCAACGTTGCGCAGGCTTTCACCGCGCAGGTGCCGCTGACCGGCGTGGTGCTGACCCGGATGGACGGCGATGCCCGCGGTGGCGCGGCGCTGTCGATGCGCGCGGTCACTGGCCGGCCGATCAAGTTCGCCGGCACCGGCGAAAAGCTCGACGCGATCGAGGCGTTCCAGCCGGGCCGGGTGGCCGGGCGGATCCTTGGCATGGGCGACGTGGTGTCGCTGGTCGAGAAGGCGGCCGCGGCGGTTGACGCCGAAGAGGCCGAAAAGCTGGCCCAGCGGATGGCCAAGGGCCAGTTCGACATGAACGACCTGCGCACCCAGCTGCGCCAGATGCAGAAGATGGGCGGGCTGGGCATGCTGGCCGGGATGCTGCCGGGCATGAAGAAGGCCCAGGCGGCGATGGCCGCCAGCGGGGTCAACGACCGGACGCTGGTGCGGATGGACGCGATCATCGGTTCGATGACTCCCAAGGAACGCGCCCGCCCCGATCTGCTCAACGCCAAGCGCAAGATCCGGATCGCCAAGGGCTCCGGCATGCAGGTGCAGGACGTCAACAAGCTCCTGAAGATGCATCAGGAGATGGAACGGACGATGAAGCAGATCAAGAAGATGGGTGGCCTCAAGGGGCTGGCCGCGATGTTCGGCAAAGGTGGTCTGGGCGGTCTTGGTGGCGATGGTGCCGGCGGGATGGGTGGCCTGGGCGGCGCTGGCATGCCGGGCCTCGGCGGCGGCATGGGTGGCCCTGGCGGTCTGCCCGGGCTGGGCGGTGGCGCCCCCGATCTTTCGAAGTTTTTGAAGAAGTAAGCTCTGAAGTTCTGAAGGAAAGGTAGTTTTATGTCGGTTTCGATGCGTCTTTCGCGCGGTGGCTCGAAGAAGCGCCCCTATTACAAGATCGTGGTTTCGAACAGCCGCAGCCCGCGCGACGGCAAGTTCCTCGAGCAGGTTGGCACCTACAACCCGCTGCTCGCCAAGGACGATGCCAACCGCGTGCGTCTGGTCGAGGACCGCACCCGCTACTGGCTCGGCGTTGGCGCCCAGCCGACCGACCGCGTTGCCCGCCTGCTTGACAAGGCCGGGATCAAGGAACGCGCCCCCACCAACAACCCGCAGAAGGGCGAGCCCGGCCAGAAGGCCAAGGACCGCGCCGAGGACAAGGCCGAGAAGCTGCGTGAGGCCGAAGAGGCCGCCGCTGCCGCCGCTGCTGCCCCGGCTCCGGCCGTCGAGGAAGCGCCGGCTGCCGAGGAAGCTCCGGCCGCTGAAGAAGCGCCCGCCGAGGCTCCGGCTGCCGAAGAAGCTGCTGGCGAATAAGCCTTGGATCCGCATCGCCCTGTCACCCTCGCCGCCATTGCCGGTGCGCATGGGGTGGCGGGCGAGGTGCGGCTGAAACTGTTCGGCGAAGGGCTCGCCGCGCTGAAGCACCACAAGGTCTTCAACGCGGGGGCCCTTTCGCTTGTCCAGTGCCGCGACGATGGCAAGGGCGGGGCAATCGCCCGCTTTGCCGAAGTGGCGGATCGCAACGCCGCCGAGGCGCTGCGTGGCACCACGCTCTCCGTCCCGCGCAGCGCCTTGCCGCCGCTGGCCGAGGGTGAATACTATCACGCCGATCTGATCGGGCTGGCGGCGGTGGGCCTTGATGGCGCCGCGCTGGGCACGGTGGTGGCGGTCGAGAACTATGGCGCCGGCGACGTGCTGGAAGTGCAGCGCCCCGACGGCAAGCGCTTCATGGTGCCGATGCGGGCCGAGGCGGTGCCCGAATGGGATGATGCCCGGCTGGTGGTGGCCGAGGGCTGGGCCGAGGATTAGGCCATGCTGGCGGTACTGTCCGACATCCACGGCAACCTGCCCGCGCTGGAAGCGGTGGTGGCCGATGCCCGGGCGCGCGGGGCCACCGCCTTCGTCAATCTCGGCGATTCGCTGTCGGGGCCGCTGTGGCCGGCGGAAACCGCCGACTGGCTGATGCGTGAGGACTGGCCGACTCTGGCCGGCAACCACGAGCGCCAGCTGCTGAGCCATTCCGCCAGCGAAATGGGCGAGAGCGACCGCTTCGCGCTGGCCGAGCTGGCCCCCCGGCACCTCGCCTGGATCGCCGCCCAGCGGGCCGAGATGCAGCTGCGCGACGATCTCTACCTGTGCCACGCCAACCCTGACGATGACGTCCATTATCTGATGCACCGGGTCGAGCCCGAGCGGATCCGGGATGCCCACGCTGATGAGATCCACGCGATGCTGGGGCCGCGCGGCAGCCACGGGATCGGCTGCGGCCATTCGCACCTACCGCGCCACGTGGTGCTGGCGGACGGGCGGCAGGTGTTCAACCCGGGGAGCGTGGGCCTGCCGGCCTATGCCTGGGAATATCCCCACGTGCACCGCATGGAGCTGGGCAGCAGCCATGCCCGCTATGCCCTGCTGGGCGGCGCGGGCGAGGCGTTGACCATCGAACTGGTGGCGGTGGAATACGATCATCGCGCCGCCGCCGCCCGGGCCGAGGCCAACGGGCGCATGGACTGGGCGGTGCCGTTACGGACGGGGCTGGTCGGCTGAGACCAATTTGCCGACTTCGCGGGCGAAGCGTTCCACGCTGAAATTCTGCGGATCATCGTGCGCCTGCGGGATGCCATCGTCGACCGTGGCGTGTTGGGCCGGGATCAGCCAGTGGCCGGCGCGCCCGCTGAAATAGACATAGAGCGCCGCCAGCATGCGGTATTGCGCCTTGGAAAAGCCCGGGCGGGGGCCTTCGGTGCTCTCCTCGCTGTGGGTGCCGGCGATGAAGCGGCGCGGCTGGATCGTTTCGATATGAACGAACCGCCCGCGCGATGCCGGGCCCACCACCCGGCTTTCCAGCTTGGTCGCCCGCCAGGGTTCGGCCAGGTCATGCCCGGCCCAGATCTGCCCCCAGCGGCTGAGGAAGATGTGCGCCACCGGCTGCGGGACGATGTAGGGGGTGAAATCGTTGACCAGCGCGTCGCGATCAAGCCAGCGCGGGAAAGGCGCCGCGCCCAGCAGCGGCGTGCTGGTGTCGTGGATCACGAAATAGGCCAGCGGCAGCCCGGCGGCGGTGCGGGCGGCAGGATCGGCCGCATGCGCCTCGGCATAGGCGCGATAGGGCTGGGGCAGCGCGGCCATGGCCCTGGCCCGCGCACCGGGGCCGGGGGCGCCCGGCGCGGCCAGCAGGCGGCGGAACAGCGGCGGCAGCGGTTGATCGTGCTTCACACCAAGCGGGCCGACCTTACGCAGCAGGCAGGCGGCCTGTTCGACCGGGGTGCCGGCGAAGGATAGCGTTTCGCGGTCGAAATTGCAGCCATAGAGCAGCGGTTCGGCCCCGGCGGTGGCGGGCAGGGCCAGCGCGGCGAGTATCGGGGCTAGGGCGGCAGCGCGGCGCATCCCGGTACTGTCGCCCGGTTGGCGCGGGGGGACAAGAGGGCATTGCCGGCTGCTGGCAAGAGCGGATAAGGCGCTGGCGATGCTCTTGCTGCTTGCCCTGTTCGTTGTCGTGGTCGTGCCGGTGGTCGGTTCGGTGCTGGCCGGGGCCTATCGTCCGCACTGGTGGCGCTGGCAGCAGGTTGCGGTGGCGGCGGTGCCGCTGCCGGGGCTGGGCATCTGCTTTTGCCTTTATGTGATTGCTCGGACTTGGCTGACAGCAACGCCCGAGCGGTGCGGCGTGGATGCCTGCGCCATGGCCGTGGGCATCTCGTTGCTGCTCATCGGCTATGCCTTGGTCGCTATGTCGGTTGGCGCAGTGCTGGCCTTGCTGACCTTGCGCTTGGCAACCGGCCGCTGGGGTGGCAGGCGCATTCGGCCATGACCTTCCGCGCCACCATCCTCACCCTCTACCCGGAGATGTTCCCCGGGCCACTGGGCGTCAGCCTTGCCGGGCGAGCGCTGGGCGAGGGGGCCTGGGCTTGCGAAACGGTGCAGATTCGCGATTTCGCGGCAGACAAGCACCGTACCGTCGATGATACCCCGGCGGGCGGCGGGGCGGGGATGGTGCTGAAGGTGGATGTGCTGGCCCGCGCCATCGACCATGCCCGCACGGCCAATCCCGCCGCGCCGGTGCTGGCGATGACCCCGCGGGGCAAGCCGCTGACGCAGGAGCGTGTGCGCGAACTGGCGGCGGGCCCCGGGGTGACGATCCTGTGCGGGCGGTTCGAGGGCTTTGACGAGCGGATTTTCGCGGGCCGCGAGGTTGAAGAGGTCTCGATCGGCGACGTGATCCTCTCGGGCGGCGAGGTGGCGGCCCTGGTGCTGTTAGATGCTTGCATTCGCCTCATTCCCGGCGTAATGGGCGCGGCTTCCAGCGGGGTCGAGGAATCGTTCGAGAACGGTCTCCTTGAATATCCGCACTATACCCGGCCCAATGAATGGGAAGGGCGCACGATCCCTGAAGTGCTGCGATCGGGGGATCATGCGAAGATCGCGGCCTGGCGGCAAAGTCAGGCAGAGATCGATACACGGCTACGCAGGCCGGACCTTTGGGAGCGCCACTGTGGCGCTCGGGTTCAGCCTGCCTCTGGTGCGCGGCGAAAAGACGAAGGAAAATGAGGGATATGAACCTCATCCAGCAGATCGAGGCCGAGGAAATCGCCAAGGCCGGCAAGACCATCCCGGAATTCCGCCCCGGTGACACCGTGCGCGTTGGCGTGAAGGTGATCGAAGGCGATCGCACCCGCGTCCAGGCCTATGAAGGCGTCTGCATCGCCCGTGCGAACAAGGGCTTCGGCAGCAATTTCACCGTCCGCAAGATGAGCTTTGGCGAGGGCGTCGAGCGCGTCTTCCCGCTCTACTCGCCGACGATCGATTCGATTACCGTGGTCCGCAAGGGCGTCGTGCGTCGCGCGAAGCTCTACTACCTGCGCGGCCGCACCGGCAAACGCGCGCGTATTGCGGAACGTCGCGACACTCGCCAGGAGGGGTAAGTACCCCCGCCACCCAAGGATCACGATCCGCAAGAGGGCGCCCTGGCACACCAGCCAAGGCGCCCTTTTTCATTTCCGGAGACCCCCATGCCATGCCCCACCCACGGCACCTGCTGCGCGCTCTCGCCGGCGCCCTCGCGCTGGCTGTCATTCCGCCTGCCCCCGCGCGCGAGGCGACGGTGAGCGCGGCTGCCGCGCCGGCCCCGGCGCTCAGTTTCGAGCGGGTTTTCGCCAGCCCTTCGCTCAACGGCGCCGCGCCACGCGGGGTCAGGCTGTCGCCCGACGGGCGCTGGCTGACCGTGCTGAGGAACCGTGCGGAGGACCGCGAACGCTACGACCTGTGGGGCTATGACCGGCAGGCGCGGCAATGGCGGATGCTGGTCGATTCGGCCAGGCTGGGCGGCGGCGCCGCGCTGTCCGAGGCCGAAAAGATGCAGCGCGAACGCGCCCGGATCGGCGATCTCAAGGGGATCGTCAGCTATCAGTGGCGGGCCGATGCCAAGGCCCTGCTGGTGCCGCTGGATGGCGCGCTCTACCTGGTCGGACTCGATGGCACGGTGCAGGCGATCGAGGGCGGCAAGGGCGCGCTGAACCCGCTGCTCAGCCCCAAGGGCGGCTTCATCTCCTTCGTGCGCGACCGGCGGCTGTGGGCCGCCCCGGCCAGGGGCGGCGCGGCGCGGGCGATCACGCCGGAGGAAAAGGCCGAGACCGTCCACTGGGGCGAGGCCGAATTCGTCGCGCAGGAGGAAATGGCGCGGATGGAGGGGGCCTGGTGGTCGCCTGACGATGCCCATGTCGCGGTCGAACGGTTCGACGAGGCGCCGGTGGGCGTGGTCACCCGCGCGGCGATCGGCGCGGCGGGCACCACCACCTTCCAGCAGCGCTATCCCGCCGCCGGCACCGCCAATGCCGAGGTGCGGCTGTTCGTGCTGCGCCCCGATGGTTCGGGCGGGGTGGAGGTCGACCTCGGGCCGGACAAGGACATCTACCTCGCCCGGGTCGACTGGGCGCCCGATGGCAAGACCCTCTACGTCCAGCGCGAGAACCGCGCCCAGACCCGGCTCGACCTGCTGGCGGTAGACCCCGCCAGCGGCAAGGCGCAGGTGCTGTTCAGCGAGGAAGCCCGGGCAAAGAGCTGGATCAACCTTTCCCACTCCTACCGTTTCCTGAAGGACGGCAGCCTGGTCTGGTGGTCGGAACGCGATGGCTATGGCCACCTCTACCACTTCCGCGATGGCCGCTGGCAGCAGCTGACCCGGGGGCCGTGGATGGTCACCGATCTGGTCGGGGTTGATGAAAAGGTCGGGCGGCTGTTCTTCACCGCGACCAAGGACGATGTGCTGGCCAGCCAGGTCTATGCGCTCGATCTGGCCCACCCCGATACGCCGCGCCGGCTGAGCGATCCCGCCTATGTCCACGCCGCCAGCATGGACAAGGCCGGGCAGACCCTGGTGATCACCCGCAGCAAGCACGATCAGCCGCCGCAGACCTACCTGGCCGATGCCACGGGCAAGCGGCTGGAATGGGTCGAGGAAAACCGGGTGGCGGGCGACCATCCCTATGCCGCCTTCCTGCCGCGCCACCGCGAGCCGACTTATGGCACGCTGACGGCGGCCGATGGTTCGGTGCTGCACTGGAAGATGATCACCCCGGTGCTGGAACCGGGCAAGCGCTATCCGGTGTTCTTCGAGCATTACGGCGGCCCCCATTCGCAGACGGTCACGCGCGGCTGGGGCGGGGCGCTGGCGCAGGCCATCGTCCAGCGCGGCTTCATCTGGTTCGAGATCGACAACCGGGGCAGCGCCAACCGCGGGGTGGCCTATGAAAGCCAGCTCTACCGCGCGATGGGCAGCGTCGAGGTGGCCGACCAGAAGCTGGGCGCGGAGTATCTGAAGGGCCTGCCCTTCGTCGATCCGGCGAAAATCGCGACCTATGGCTGGTCTTACGGCGGCTATATGACGCTGAAGATGCTGGCCGCTGATCCGGGTACCTATGCCGCCGGGATCGCCGGGGCACCGGTGACCAAATGGGAACTCTACGATACCCATTACACCGAACGCTATCTGGGCGATCCGCGCACCGGGCCGCAGGTCTATGCCAGGAGCGACGCGCTGGGCGATGCGGTGAAGATCCGCGATCCGCTGCTGCTGATCCACGGCATGGCCGATGACAATGTGGTGTTCGAGAACTCTACCCTGCTGGCCGCTCGGCTGCAGGGCGAGGCGGTGCCGTTCGAGATGATGTTCTACCCCGGCTATACCCACCGCGTTTCCGGCCCCCGGGTCGGTCCGCACCTGTGGGAGGGGATCTTCGCCTTCCTCGCGCGCCACGGGGTTACGCCCCCGCGGTGACGTTACGGAAATAAGTGCTTGTGCCCCCGGCTGGGGGCTTTATCGGCCCCACGGGGCAACGGAGTAAGACGATGGGTTATCGGGTGGTAGTGGTCGGTGCGACGGGCAATGTCGGCCGCGAGATGCTCAACATCCTGGCGGAGCGCGCGTTCCCGATCGCCGAACTGGCGGCGGTGGCCAGCCCGCGTTCGCAGGGCGACGAGATCGAGTTCGGCGAAACCGGCAAGATGCTCAAGGTCCAGAACATCGAGCATTTCGACTTCTCCGGCTGGGACATCGCGCTGTTCGCCGCCGGTTCCGGCCCGACCAAGATCCACGCCCCCCGCGCCGCCGCGGCCGGCTGCGTGGTGATCGACAACAGCTCGCTCTATCGCATGGACCCGGACGTGCCGCTGGTGGTGCCCGAGGTGAACCCCGACGCCATCGATGGCTATAGGGCGAAGAACATCATCGCCAACCCCAATTGCAGCACCGCCCAGATGGTTGTCGCGCTGAAGCCGCTGCACGATGCGGCGAAGATCAAGCGGGTGGTGGTGGCGACCTACCAGTCGACCAGCGGCGCCGGCAAGGCGGGGATGGACGAACTGTTCGAACAGACCCGCGCGATCCTGGTCAACGATCCGGTCGAATGCCGCAAGTTCACCAAGCAGATCGCCTTCAACGTCATCCCGCACATCGACAGCTTCCTGGACGACGGCAGCACCAAGGAAGAGTGGAAGATGGTGGCCGAGACCAAGAAGATCCTCGATCCCAAGATCAAGGTGACCGCGACCTGCGTGCGGGTGCCGGTCTTCGTCGGCCATTCCGAGGCGGTGAACATCGAGTTCGAGAACGAGATCTCGGCCAAGCAGGCGCAGGATATCCTGCGCGAGGCGCCGGGCGTGATGCTGGTCGACAAGCGCGAGGACGGTGGTTACGTCACCCCGATCGAATGCGTGGGTGACTATGCCACCTATGTGTCGCGCGTGCGCGAGGACAGCACGATCGATAATGGCCTGAACCTGTGGTGCGTTTCGGATAACCTCAGGAAAGGCGCGGCGCTCAACGCGGTGCAGATCGCCGAACTGCTCGGCCGCCGGCATCTGAAGAAGGGCTAGCCGACCCCCATATCCGCCAGCTTGGCCTCGATCGCGCGCCACAGCCGGTCGAGCGCCCGGGCGGCCTCGCAATAGGGCGCGAAAGTGCCCAGCGGGGCGCGGCGGAAGGCGATCTGTTCGATCCCCGAGGAATAGGGGATGGTCGGGAAGGGCGCCATTGGCCCCTCGCGGGCGATGCGGTGGAAGCTGCGGCGCGAATCGTACATCGACAGCACCGGCAGGATCGGCGGGTGGCGCGGGTGCTCGCGGGTCAGGTCGCGGCGCAGGAGGTCGAGCGCCCGGGCCGACAGCGGTGAGGGCGGCAGCGGCACGATCAACACGTCGGCGGCGGCGATCACCTGGTCCGACACCTCGTTCTGCATCGGCGGGCAATCGAGCACGATCCGGGGATAGTCGCGCGCCATGAACTGGGTCAGCGTCTGCAGGCGGCGGCGCTGGCCAAGGCGCGCCAGTTGCAGCGGCAGTTGGCGCAGGCTGTCGTCGGCGGCGAGCAACGACAGGCGCGGGAACTCGGTGGGCTCGATCAGTGCTTGCGGCCGTCCGTCGCGCTGGAATACCCCGGCGGCGCGCATCCGCTCGTCGGGTTCGTGGCCTAGCAGCCAGCTGCTGCCACCCTGCGGATCGAGATCCCACAGCAGCGTCTCGTGTCCCCCGGCCACGGCACAGCGCCAGGCCAGATCGACCGCGATGGTCGATTTGCCGACGCCGCCCTTGGGGCTGTAGATGGCAATTACGCTCATGCCGGACCCGAAACCCGCCAGAATGGGGGAAATTCTGCGGTATGCCCAACGGCCCGGGCCGGCAATCGCCGATATCGACCTGCCCCGAAACGGGAAACGCCGATGGTCAAAGGTAAATTTCCGCCCGCATGGACGCGGGGCCGGCCAGGGGTTAGTGTCGCGGCACCACTTCAGGGAGCGGCCAATGCGCTATGATATCAGCGGCACGGTGATGCAGACCGTTTCGATCGACCTTGCCCCCGGCGAGACGCTGTTCTCGCAAACCGCCAGCATGGCCTGGATGAGCCCGTCGATCCGGATGGACACCCACACCGGCGGCGGGATCATGGCCGGGCTGAAGCGGGCCATTTCGGGCGGTGGCTTTTTCATCACCGAATTCACCGCCGAGAGCGCCGGGCACATCGCCTTTGCCCCGCGTTTTCCGGGGCAGATCGTGCCGGTGACGCTGGGCGCGGGACAGTCGCTGGTATGCCGCAAGGAAACCTTCCTCTGCGCCGAAAAGTCGATCAGCCTCGACATCTTCTTCCAGCAGCGTCTGGGGGCGGGCTTCTTTGCGGGCGAAGGCTTCATTCTCCAAAAGGTGACCGGGCCGGGTACGGTGTTCCTCGATCTGTCGGGCGAGGTAGTGGAAAAGACCCTCGCCCCCGGCGAACGCCTGCTGGTCCATGCCGGGCATGTCGGGATGCAGGACACCAGCGTGGGGATCGACATCCAGATGATGCGTGGCTTCCGCAACATCCTGTTCGGCGGCGAGGGGCTGTTCCTGGCGACGCTGGAGGGGCCGGGGCGGGTCTGGCTGCAATCGATGCCGATCATGAACCTGGCCGAGGAAATCGGCCGCTACCTGCCGCAGAGCAGCGAAGGCGGCGGCGGGGGCGGCGGCTCGGTCGGCACCGGGGTGGCCGGTGCGGCGATCGGCGGGATCCTTGGCAGCATGTTCGGGGACAATTGAGATGACCCTGTCGGCCGATATCTTCTGGTCGTTCCGCAGCCCCTATTCCTACCTTGCCACGCGCCGTTATCGCGCCCTGGCCGAAAGGTATGACCTGACGCTGAACCTGCGCCCGGTCTATCCGCTGGCGGTGCGCCAGCCGGACTTCTTCGAGAAGAACCACCCCAACTGGCTGCGCTATACCTTCCTTGACGTGGTGCGGCTGGCCCAGCAGCTTGAAATCCCCTTCATGGGCCCGCGGCCCGATCCGATCGTCCAGAACGTGATGACGCGCGAGATCGCGGCGGATCAGCCCTATATCCGCCGGATCACCCGGCTGGGGCAGGCGGCGGCGCGGCGCGGGCGCGGGCTGGAGTTCGCCGACGAGGCCAGCCGGCTGATCTGGGGCGGCACGGAGAACTGGCACGAGGGCCAGCATCTGGCCGGCGCCGCCCGGCGCGCCGGGCTGGATCTGGCCGAGCTGGATGCCGAAGCCGTGGCCGAGGCCGAGGCGCTGGACAGTGAAATCGCCGCCAACCTTGCCGCGCTCGAGGCCGCTGGCCACTGGGGCGTGCCCACCCTGGTGTTCGAGGGTGAGCCCTTCTTCGGGCAGGACCGGATCGACCTTGCCGTGTGGCGGATGAAGCAGAAGGGGCTGGCCGAGCGGTGAGCGACACCCCCCGTACCGAATTCCACCCCGGCTGGGATGGCGCGCCGCTGGCGGTGCACCGGCTAGGCAAGGGGCGTCCGCTGCTGTTGCTGCACGGGCTGTTTTCCAGCGCGGCGGTCAACTGGGTCAAATACGGCCACGCCGCGCGGCTGGCGGTGGCGGGGTTCGAGGCGATCATGCCCGATCTGCGCGGCCACGGCCAAAGCGCCGCGCCGCACGCGGCCGAAGCCTATCCGCGCGACGTGCTGGCGCGCGACCTGGCCGCGCTGGTTTCGGCGCTGGGGCTGGCGGACTATGATCTGGCCGGCTTTTCGCTGGGGGCGCGAACGGCGGTGCGCGGCGTGGTGGCGGGCCTTGCCCCGGCCCGGCTGGTGCTGGGCGGCATGGGGCTGGAGGGGCTGACCGGGTGGAGCGGGCGCGGTGCCTTCTTCGTCGATGTGATCGACCGTTTCGGGACGATCGAGCGCGAGGAAGGCGCGGCCTGGATGGCCCAGGCATTCCTGAAAGGCAGCGGCACCGATCGGGTGGCAGCGCGCCACCTGTTGCTGGCGGTGGACAACACCACGCCCGAACAGCTGGCCGGGATCGCGATGCCCACGCTGGTGGTTTGCGGGGCGGAAGACCGCGACAATGGCAGCGCCCCCGCGCTGGCCGAGGCGCTGCCCGCCGCCCGTTATGCCGAAGTGCCCGGGAACCACATGAGCTGCGTCACCCGCCCCGATCTGAGCGAGGCGATGGTGAGCTTCCTCGCCCCTACCTGAACGGCGGCTCGTTGAAGGCGCGCAGCTTGCGACTGTGCAGGCTGGCCCCTTCGGCGCGCAGCAGGTCGCAGGTGGTGGTGCCGATCCGCAGGTGCGCCGCGATCGCTTCCTCGTAGAACCGGTTGGCTTGGCCCGGCAGCTTGATCTCGCCATGCAGCGGCTTGTCCGACACGCACAGCAGCGTCCCGTAGGGCACGCGGAAGCGATAGCCCTGGGCGGCGATGGTGGCCGATTCCATGTCGATCCCCACCGCGCGGCTCAGCGAGAGGCGGCGGGCCGACTGGGTATAGCGCAGTTCCCAGTTGCGATCGTCGGTGGTGGCGACGGTGCCGGTGCGCATCCGCTTCTTGAGGTTGGCGCCGACATCGCCCGACACCATCTCGGCGGCGCGGGCCAGCGCGATCTGCACCTCGGCGATGGCCGGGATCGGGATCTCGGGCGGCAGCACCCCATCCAGCACATGATCGTCGCGCAGATAGGCGTGGGCCAGCACATAGTCGCCGATCCGCTGGGTATCGCGCAGCCCGCCGCAGTGGCCGATCATCAGCCAGGCCTCGGGCCGCAGCACCGCGAGGTGATCGCAGATCGTCTTGGCGTTCGACGGGCCAACCCCGATGTTGACCAGGGTGATCCCCGCCCGGTCGCCCCGGATCAGGTGGTAGGCCGGCATCTGGTGGCGGCGCCAGGCCGTGTCCGAGAGGCGTTCGCGGGCATTGTCGCAGGCTTCCTCGATCATCAGCCCGCCGGCGCCGGAGAGCGCGGTATAGCCATCCTTGCCCAGCTGCTGCCCCGCCCAGTCGACGAATTCGTCGACATAGCGGTGATAGTTGGTGAAGAGGATGAAGCGCTGGAAATGCTCGGTGCTGGTGCCGGTGTAATGGGCCAGGCGGGCAAGGCTGAAATCGGTGCGCAGCCCGTCGAACAGGGCCAGCGGAATGCTGTCTTCCGGGCCGGAGATCTCCATCCCGTCGGCCAGTTCGTCGCCGATCAGCGCCAGTTCGGTGGCGGGGAAGTGCCGCGCGAGGTCGACCGGGCTGACCGCGCCGAGGCCCGAGCTGGCGTCGATCACGTAGGGGAAGGGGATTTCCTGCGCCGAACGGACTACCTCGACCTCGATCTCGTAATCCTCGGCCAGCAGCTGCAACTGTTCGGCCAGATAGTCGGCGAACAGCATGGGCCGGGTGACGGTAGTGGCAAAGGTGCCGGCCCGGTTCAGCCGGCCGAAGGCGCGCTTCAGGTCGGGCCTGGTCTCGCGCCCGGTGTAATGCAGGCGCAGTTCGGGATAGCACCAGGCGCGGCTGTCGCGCCGGTCGGCCGGGGGCAGGGTGCCGTGCGCCGCAAAGGCGGCAATGTCGGCGCGAAGGGTGGCGATGGCCGCGTCATAGATCTGGTTCAGCGCGGCGATGATGGTTGCTGTGTTTTCCATCGCGCGGAGAATAGCCGGGAATTGTGACAATGCAAATGGCGGCCGCCGCCAACAAAAAAGGGGGCCGTGGGGCCCCCTTTTCCGTTTGGCTGTGTGGCCGGGATCAGGCGGCGTCGCCTTCGCCCTCGGCCGGGGCCTCGATCAGGTCGGCCGGGATCTCGCCGGGTTCGGCATTGGGATCGTAGGCTTCGGTGAAGCCGCCGGTCTCGTTGTCGAACATCGCGTCGATCACGTTCACGCCCTGGGCCTGCAGTTCGGCCTCGTCGGGCGAACGGGCAACGTTGACCTTGACGTTCACCGACACTTCCGGGTGCAGCGCAACGCGCACGTCGTAGATGCCGATCGACTTGATCGGGCGTTCCAGCACGATCATCGCCTTGGTGACGTGGGCGCCCTCGGCGTTCAGCGCTTCGACGATGTCGCGCACCGAAACCGAACCGTAGAGGTGGCCGGCGTTCGAAGCGGCGCGGATCAGCGTCGCGGTCTTGCCGTCGACCGAACCGGCCTGCTTGCCAGCCTCGTCACGCCGTGCGGCGTTCTTGGCTTCGATGTCGGCCCGCTGGGCTTCGAACAGCTTCTTGTTGGCCTCGTTGGCGCGCAGCGCCTTCTTGTTGGGCAGCAGGTAGTTGCGCGCGTAACCGTCCTTGACGGAGACGACGTCGCCGATGTGGCCCAGCTTCTCGACGCGTTCGAGGAGGATGATGTCCATGGGAGTTCCCCCTTACTTCACGAGGTAGGGCAGCAGGCCCAGGTGGCGGGCACGCTTGATCGCCTGGCTCAGTTCGCGCTGCTTCTTGGCGGAAACGGCGGTGATCCGGCTGGGGACGATCTTGCCACGTTCGGACATGAAGCCCTGCAGCAGGCGGGTGTCCTTGTAGTCGATCTGCGGAGCGTTCTTGCCCGAGAAGGGGCAGCTCTTGCGGCGGCGGAAAAAGGCGCGGGCCATGGCTTACATCTCCTCGCGATCGCGGCGGCGGCTGCGCTCGCGGTCCTGCTTGCGCATCTGCACCGAGGGGCCGCCCTCGTGCTCTTCGACCCGCACCGTCAGGAAGCGGATCACGTCTTCGTTGATGCTGGTCTGGCGCTCGAGCTCGGCGACGACGCCGGCCGGGGCCTCGATGTTCAGCAGCACGAAGTGCGCCTTGCGGTTGCGCTTGATCTTGTAGGCGAGATTCTTCAGGCCCCAGGTCTCGGTCTTGGTGACCTTGCCCGACTGGCTCTCGACGATCTCGGTGGCGGTGGCGGCCAGCGCATCAACCTGCGCCTGGCTCAGATCCTGGCGTGCCAGGAACACGTGCTCGTAAAGCGGCACGGCGGCTTCCTTATCTGTCTAACCGATCGCTGGCTGATCCGCACGATTGCGGGGCCCCTCCGGCTTTCTTGGTCTTCCCGGCGAACCGGGAAGAGCGGGCCCTTAGCGGATTCGGGGGTGAATGCAAGGGAAATGGGGGAGTCTTGGTCTCAGTGCTGCCCATTGGGGCAGCCGGACACCAGCAGCCCCGCCTCCCCACCCGATCCCCATAACCTAGGATGGTATCCTATGAGGGTCGGTGGGGGAGGCG
>JAFECL010000077.1 GCA_018242165.1 Pseudomonadota bacterium | reverse complement strand
TTGGCAATGTCCGGATAGGCCGACGAGATGTTCTTGAAATGCGGATCGGCCACCATCGCCTCGTTGCCCGGCTTGGCCTTGGCCCATTTGGCGGCGAGTTCGGCCGGCAGCACCGAATAGACATGGCCCTTGGGCCCGACCACGCCGGCGAACAGCCGGGTGAAATAGCCGCCGCCGGCGATCAGATCGGCCACCTTGGCGCCGGGTCTGACATGGGTGAAGGCCAGCACCGCCGCCGCCTGGCGGTTGGCATCGCGCGCCGTGTCGTCTTTCGGCCGGTCCGGGTTGGCCAGCGCGGCGGCAATCGCGGCGCCGGCATCATGCTGATGGCCGGGATGGGCCAGCACAGCGGTGGCCGGCATGGCCAGCGCCAGCGCGGCGAGCAGAGTGAAGCGGGGGGAGATCATGAAGGGCATCCTTTGCCTGAAGTCTTGACTGCCCCCTTCATGCGCCCACCTGCCGCCGCCGGCAAGCCACCCCCGCCAACCCACCTCTTGCCATCCCGCCCCCACCACCCTAGCGGCGCGTGGAACGCCCGAAGGAGTCGAAACCATGGTCCCCCGTTACGCCCGCCCCGCGATGACCGCGATCTGGGAGGCCGAGGCCCGTTTCCGCATCTGGTTCGAGATCGAGGCCCATGCCACGCAAAAGCTGGCCGATCTGGGCGTGGTGCCGGCCAGCGCGGCCAAGGCGCTGTGGGACTGGTGGGCGACCAATCCGCGCATCGACGTCGCCGCGATCGACGCGATCGAGGCCGTCACCAAGCACGACGTGATCGCCTTCCTTGACTGGGTGGCCCAGCAGGTCGGCCCCGAGGCGCGCTTCATGCATCAGGGCATGACCAGCAGCGACGTGCTCGACACCTGCCTGGCCGTCCAGCTGATGCGCGCCGCCGATCTGCTGCTGGAAGACATGGACGCGCTGCTTGCCGCAATCCGCCGCCGCGCCGAGGAGCACAAATACACCCCCACCATCGGCCGCAGCCACGGCATCCACGCCGAGCCGACCACCTTCGGCCTCAAGCTGGCGCAGGCCTATGCCGAGTTCGACCGCTGCAGGGCGCGGCTGGTCGCGGCGCGCGCCGAAGTGGCGACCTGCGCGATTTCGGGCGCGGTGGGCACCTTCGCCAATATCGACCCCCGGGTCGAAGCCCACGTGGCGGAGCAGCTGGGCCTGGCAGTCGAGCCGGTCTCGACCCAGGTGATCCCGCGCGACCGCCACGCGATGTTCTTCGCCACGCTGGGCGTGATCGCCAGCAGCATCGAACGGCTCGCGATCGAGATCCGCCACCTCCAGCGCACCGAAGTGCTCGAGGCCGAGGAGTATTTCTCGCCCGGGCAGAAGGGCAGCTCGGCCATGCCGCACAAGCGCAACCCGGTGCTGACCGAGAACCTGACCGGCCTTGCCCGGATGGTGCGCAGCGCGGTGACCCCGGCGCTGGAGAACGTGGCGCTGTGGCACGAGCGCGACATCAGCCACTCCTCGGTCGAACGCTACATCGGCCCGGACGCGACGATCACGCTAGATTTCGCCCTCGCCCGCCTTACCGGGGTGGTCGACAAGCTGCTGGTCTATCCCGAGCGGATGCAGAAGAATCTCGACCGGATGGGCGGGCTGATCCATTCGCAGCGGGTGCTGCTGGCCCTGACCCAGGCCGGGCTGGAGCGCGACGCGGCCTATCGCCTCGTCCAGCGCAATGCGATGAAGGTGTGGGAAAGCGATGGCCAGCTCAGCCTGCTTGAACTGCTGAAGGCCGATCCCGAGGTCAGCGCGGCGCTGTCGCCCGCCGAACTGGAAGAACGCTTCAACCTCGACTATCACTTCAAGCAGGTCGATACGATCTTCGCCCGGGTCTTCGGGGGATAGCCAAAGGGGGCATCATGGCGCGGATGGCGAAATGGCTGGGGCTGGGGCTGCTGGTGGCCCTGCTAGCCGGGCTGGCGCTGGGCTATGCCCACGATACCGACCCCGCCGCGATGAAGGCCAAATATGCCGATGCCGCCTCGCGCTTTGTCGATGTGGGCGATGGCCTGGCGGTGCACGTGCGCGACGAGGGCCGGCGCGACGGGCCGGTGCTGGTGCTGCTCCACGGCTCGAACGCCTCGCTCCACACCTGGGATCCGTGGGTGGCGCGGCTGGCGACCAAATACCGGATCGTCCGCATCGACCAGATCGGCCACGGGATGACCGGGCCGCAGCCGCACGACGACTATTCCGCCGCCGCCTTTGTCAGCACCCTCGATGCGGTGGTCAGCCGGCTGGGGATCACCCGCTTTGCCCTCGCCGGCAATTCGATGGGCGGCTACGTGGCCTGGGAATATGCCCTGGCCCACCCGGCCAAGGTCAGCCAGCTGGTGCTGGTCGATGCCGGCGGGCCGCCCGATGATCCGCACAAGAGCCTGCCGCTGGGCTTTCGCCTGGCGCGGATGCCGGGGATCAACCGGCTGGCCGAGGTGATCACCCCGCGTTCGGTGTTCGAAAAGTCGCTGCGCCAGACGGTCTCGAACCAGGCGGTGGTCACCCCGGCGGTGGTCGACCGCTACTGGGAGCTGAACCGCTATCCCGGCAACCGCCGCGCCACCCGCCTGCGCATGGGCCTGTGGGCCGAGCGCGGGCGTGACGTGCCGCGGCTGGGCGAGCTGAAAATGCCGGTGCTGATCCTGTGGGGGGCGGAAGACAAGCTGATCCCGGCCAGCGGCGCGCCGTGGTTCGCCGCACGGATCCCCGGCGCCCGCGCGATCGTCTATCCCGGCGTCGGCCACCTGCCGATGGAAGAGGTGGCAGACCGCTCGGCGGCGGACGTCGATGCCTTCCTTTCGCTTCCAATTGCCGGCAAACCTGCCTAGGCTCCGGCCAAGCGGACAGCAGCGACGGAGGGTTCATGCAGGTCTTGCGCACACTGGTCTGGGTCGTCCTGACGGCCCTGCTGGTCGCCTTCATCGCCATGAACTGGCACATGGCCGAGGTGCATTTCTGGCCGATGGGCGATGGCTATCTGCGGTTCGACTGGCCGGTGGGCTTCATCGCGCTGTTCTTCTTCGCGCTGGGCTTCGTGCCGATGTGGCTGCGCCACAAGCTCCACCGGTGGAGCGCCAACCGCCGCATCGCCACGCTCGAAACCTCGCTGCGCGCCGCGGCTCCAGCCCCGCCGCTGGCCACTTCCACCCAGCTTGACGCCGCCGAACAGGACTGACTGCACCGATGAACCCGCTCTACCTCGCCCTCGACCTTCCCCGCCTCGACGCTGCCGAGGCGCTGGCCCGCAAGGTCAAGGCCCATGTCGGCGGGTTCAAGCTGGGGCTCGAATTCTTCTGCGCCCACGGCCATCACGGGGTCCACCAGATCGCCCACGTCGGCCTGCCGATCTTCCTCGATCTGAAGCTGCACGACATTCCCAACACCGTCGCCGCCGCGATGCAGGCGATCCATGTGCTCGAACCCGCCATCGTCACCATCCATGCCAGCGGCGGGCGGGCGATGATGGAGGACGCCAAGGCGGCAGCCGGCGAACATACCCGGGTGGTGGGGGTAACCGCGCTGACCAGCCTCGATGACGACGATCTGGCCTCGGTCGGCGTGCCGGGCGGCGCGGGCGATCAGGTGCTGCGGCTGGCCGACCTTGCCCATCAGGCCGGGCTCGACGGGATCGTCTGCTCGGGGCACGAGGTAGCGGCGGTGCGGCGGCAGTGGAAGGAAGGCTTCTTCGTCGTCCCCGGCCTGCGCCCCGCCGATGGCAAGGGCCCGGTGATGCTGGGCGACCAGAAGCGCACCGTCACCCCCCGCGCCGCGCGCGATGCCGGGGCCTCGGTGCTGGTGGTCGGCCGCCCGATCGCCAAGGCCGAGGATCCGGTGGCGGCAGCACGGGCGATCGAGGCGACGCTCTGAATTCCATTCAGCCCCCTGACAGCCTCCCTGGTTCAGATATGTATCAGAGGAGGGTCCAATCCATGTCTTTGAAACCTTTGCTGATCATCGCCGCACTGGGCGCCGCCACCCCAGCTGTCGCCGCTGATGGCAACACCATCGCCCCGGGCAACACCACGCTCAGCCTGACCGCCGAGGGCCGTTCGACCCGCACGCCCGATATCGCGCTGTTCTCGGCCGGGGTCTCCAACCAGGGCCGCACCGCTGCCGAGGCGCTGGCCGCCAATGCCGCGGCGATGAACCAGGTGGTCGCCGCGCTGAAGCGCGCCGGGATCGAGGGCCGCGACATCCAGACCAGCAACCTGTCGGTCGGCCCGGTCTACGCCAACCAGAACGGCACTGGCCGGCCCAAGGTGGTCGCCTACCAGGTCAGCAACCAGGTTTCGGTGCGTGAACGCAAGGTGGCCGAACTGGGCAAGGTGCTCGACGCGCTGGTCGAGGCCGGGGCCAACGACATCAACGGCCCGACCTTCAGCCTCGACGCGCCCGATGCCGCGCTGGATGAGGCGCGCGCCGCCGCGATGAAGGCCGCCCGCGCCCGCGCCCAGCTCTATGCCGGGGCCGCCGGATTGAAGGTGGTGCGGATCGTCTCGATCAGCGAGAGCGGCGGCTTCATCCCCCGCCCGCAGCCGATGATGATGGCGAAGATGGCCATGGCCGATGCCGCCCCCAGCCCGGTCGAGGCCGGCGAGGTGGCCAGCCAGGTCAGCGTCAACGTGGTCTTCGAACTGGGGCCGCAATAGGGCTTTCCCCCGGGCGGCGGGCCGGCTAACCCGCCGCCATGGCCAGCCCCGCGATCAAGCTCTGCGGCATTTCCACGCCCGCTGCACTCGATGCGGCGGTGGCGGGGCGTGCCGACTATCTCGGGCTGGTGTTCTTCGCCAAAAGCCCGCGCCATGTCACGCTGGACCAGGCCGCCGCGCTGGGCGCCCGCGCCGCCGGGCGGATCGGGCGGGTCGGGCTGTTCGTCGATGCCGATGATGCGATGATCGCCGCTGCCGTGGCGGCGGGGGGTCTGGATGCCTTGCAGCTGCACGGGGGGGAAAGCCCGGCACGCTGCGCCGAACTGCGCGCCCGCCATGGCAAGCCGGTGTGGAAAGCGCTGGCGGTGGCCGGGGCCGAGGATGTGGCGCGGGCCAGCGCCTATGCCGGCGGCGCCGATCTGGTGCTGTTCGACGCCAAGACCCCGAAGGGCACGCTGCCCGGCGGCATGGGCCTGGCCTTTGACTGGAACCTGCTGGCCCAGGCACGGCCGCCGCTATCCTGGGGGCTGGCCGGCGGGCTGAACCCCGCCAACGTGGCCGAGGCGGTGCGGATCACCGGGGCGCCGCTGGTCGACGCCTCGTCGGGAATCGAAAGCGCGCCGGGGGTCAAGGACCCGGCGCTGATTGCCGCCTTCTGCCGGGCGGCGCGCGGCGAATAGGGGCGACCGCACTGGCCGCCCCCACCCGGTGGATCAGAAGCGCATGCCCACCCCGACCAGCGCGGCATTGCTGTTCTGCGCGCCGCCTTCGTTGAAATAGTGCTTGTATTCGACCTTGCCGTAGAGCGGCCCGCCCATCGAATGCTCCCACCCGGCGCCGATGTCGGCCCCGTGCGGGCCCTTGCCATAGTTGTAGCCGGCGGTGGCGTAGAGCTTGTCGTTGGGGCCCATGTGGGCGCCGAACCGGGCCGAGGTGCCCCAGCGGGTGCGCTGGCTGTCGACCAGCTGCTTGTCGACCGATTCCTCGATGCCGACGAAAGTGCCGCCGCCGGTGGCAAGGTCATAGCCCGCCGCGCCGCCAAGCGTGGCCTTGGCCCCCTGCCCGTCGGTCCAGCCGATGCCGGTGTGCAGTTCGACGCGGGCTTCGCCGGCGAGGGCCGGGGTGGCGAAAAGGCTCGCAGCGGCGAGCGAGGTGAGCAACAGTCGCATAGCTAACTCCATGATATTCAAGGTCTTGTCGCCCCCGTCAACCGCACTAGGCCGCGCTGCCTGTCCGCCCGCTGAACCCGCCGGTCAGGCAAATGTCAGAAAGCCCCGCGCGGGGCGGGCAAGCGGCGGAATTCCGCGATTGAGGCAGCACCTGCCTTAAATGTATCCGGCATCTGGACAGGCCCGCGCACCTCTGCCAAGCGCTGCGGACCATGACCGAAGCACCCCTGCCCAACAGCTTTCGCACCCAGCCCGACGAGCGCGGGCACTTTGGCCAGTTCGGCGGGCGCTATGTCGCCGAAACGCTGATGCCGCTGATCCTCGATCTCGAGGCGGAATACCGCCGGGCCAAGGCCGATCCGGCCTTCCAGGCCGAATTCGACGATCTGCTCGAGCATTATGTCGGCCGGCCCAGCCCGCTCTATTTCGCCCCGCGCCTGACCGAGGCACTCGGAGGCGCCCAGATCTGGTTCAAGCGCGACGAGCTGAACCACACCGGCGCGCACAAGATCAACAATTGCGTCGGCCAGATCCTGCTGGCGATCCGCATGGGCAAGACCCGGATCATCGCCGAAACCGGCGCGGGCCAGCACGGTGTTGCCACCGCCACGGTCTGCGCCCGCTTTGGCCTGCCCTGCGTGGTTTACATGGGCGCCGTCGATGTCGAGCGGCAGCAGCCCAACGTCTTCCGGATGAAGCTGCTGGGGGCCGAGGTGGTGCCGGTGCAATCGGGCGCCCGCACCCTGAAGGACGCGATGAACGAGGCGCTGCGCGACTGGGTCGCGAACGTGCACGACACCTTCTACATCATCGGCACCGCCGCCGGGCCGCACCCCTATCCCGAACTGGTCCGCGATTTCCAGAGCGTGATCGGCAAGGAAGCCCGCGCCCAGCTGCTCGCCCGCACCGGCCGCCTGCCCGACCTCGCCGTGGCGGCGATCGGCGGGGGCAGCAACGCCATCGGCCTGTTCCACCCCTTCCTCGACGATTCGAGCGTGAACCTGCTGGGGGTCGAGGCCGCCGGCCACGGGCTCGACAAGGAACACGCCGCCAGCCTTTCGGGCGGGCGCCCGGGCATCCTCCACGGCAACAAGACCTACCTGCTGCAGGACGAGGATGGCCAGATCATCGAGGGCCACTCGATCAGCGCGGGCCTTGATTACCCGGGGATCGGCCCCGAGCACTCGTGGCTCCATTCGATCGGCCGGGTCGAATACACCAGCGTCACCGACAAGGAGGCGCTCGACGCCTTCCAGCTGCTGTGCCGGACCGAGGGGATCATCCCCGCGCTCGAGCCCAGCCATGCGCTGGCGGCTGTCGCCAAGGTCGCGCCGACCATGGCCAAGGACCAGATCATTCTCGTCAATCTGTGCGGTCGCGGCGACAAGGACATCTTCACCGTCGCCGGCCATCTGGGAGTAACGCTATGATCCAGCGCGCGCTGCAATTCGCCGTGGCCTATATCATCGGCCGCCTCGCTTTCGTCGCCATCGCCTCGGGCGGGCGCGGGGTGGACGGTCAGGAACTGCAGGCGGCGGTCGTCGTCGCCGCGCTGTCGGCCGTGATCCTGCTGCTGGTCGAACGGCTGACGAGCGGACGCAAGGCCTGATCGCTCCGCCCAGCAGGATAAGCCCATGAACCGCCTTGCTTCCGCCTTTGCCAAGGGCCATGCGGCCCTCGTCACCTTCATCACCGCCGGCGATGGCGACACGCCCGCGCTGCTCGACGCGCTGGTCGCGGGCGGGGCCGACGTGATCGAGCTGGGCATGCCCTTTACCGATCCGATGGCCGATGGCCCCGCGATCCAGGCCGCCAACCTGCGCAGCCTGGGGGCGGGTACCACCACGGCAGACATCCTGGCCATGGCCAAGGCTTTCCGGGCCCGCCACCCGGCGGTGCCGCTGGTGCTGATGGGCTATGCCAACCCGATGACCACCCGGGGTTCGGACTGGTTCGCCGCCCAATGCGCCGCAGCTGGCGTAGACGGGGTGATCTGCGTCGACATTCCGCCCGAGGAAGATGGCGAACTGGGCCCGGCGCTGCGCGGCGCCGGGATCAGCCTGATCCGCCTCGCCACCCCGACCAGCGACGCCGCCCGGCTGCCGATGGTGCTGGGGGGCTCCAGCGGCTTTGTCTATTACGTCTCGGTCGCCGGCATCACCGGCAAGCAGCAGGCGGCGGTGGACAGCATTGCCGATGCGGTGGCCCGGCTGAAGGCGGCGACCGACCTGCCGATCGCGGTGGGCTTCGGCGTGCGCACCCCCGAGCAGGCCGGGGCGATTGCCGCTTCGGGCGCCGATGGCGTGGTGGTGGGTTCGGCCCTCGTCGAGCTGGTCGGCCAGCATGGCGCCGCTGCCGCCGGCCCGGTGGGCGAGCTGACCCGCGCCTTGGCCGCGGCGGCCCACGGTGCTAAGGCCGGGGCATGAACTGGCTCAGCCGCGTCCGCAACTCGCTCTCGTCGTTCTCGACCAAGCGGGACACGCCCGACAACCTGTGGACCAAGTGCCCTTCGTGCAGCGAAATGCTGTTCACCAAGGAGTATGAGGATAACCAGAGCGTCTGCCCGCGCTGCGATCACCACGGGCGGATCGGCGCCGATGCCCGGCTGGCGCTGCTGCTGGACGATGGCTTCACCCTGCTGCCCGCGCCCAGGGTCAAGGAAGACCCGCTGAAGTTCAAGGACAGCAAGCGTTATCCTGACCGGCTGAAGGCGGCGCGGCTGTCGAACCCCCACCCCGATGCCTTCACCGTGGCCGAAGGCACCGTCGATGGCCACAAGGCGGTGATCGGCGTGCAGGATTTCGGCTTCATGGGCGGCTCGATGGGCATGGCGGTGGGCGCGGCTTTCGTCGCCGGGGCCAAGGCCGCGCTGAAGGCCCAGTGCGCCTATGTGGTGGTCACCGCCGCGGGTGGCGCGCGGATGCAGGAAGGCATCCTGTCGCTGATGCAGATGCCCAAGGCCACTGTCGCGACCCGGATGCTGGCCGCCGCCGGCCTGCCCTATATCGTGGTTCTGACCGACCCGACCACCGGCGGGGTCACCGCCAGTTACGCCATGCTGGGCGACGTGCACATTGCTGAGCCGGGCTGCCTGATCGGCTTTGCCGGCCAGCGGGTGATCCAGGACACGATCCGCGAAAAGCTGCCCGAAGGCTTCCAGCGGGCTGAATACCTCCACGCCCACGGGATGGTCGACATGGTGGTCCACCGGCGCGACCTGAAGGCCACGCTGGGCCAGCTGCTCGACTATCTGGGCGCCGCCCGCGCCGCCTGAACGCAGGCCAGCCATGCGCGATTTTGCCGTTTCCGAACACGCCGGGGTCCAGGCCCAGCTTGACCGGCTGGGCGCGCTGAGTCTGCCCAAGGGGCGGCTGGGGCTGGAGGTGATCCACCAGCTGCTTGCCCGCCTCGGCAACCCGCAGGACCGCCTGCCGCCGGTGCTGCACGTTGCCGGCACCAACGGCAAGGGCAGCACCTGCGCCTTCCTCCGGGCGATGCTCGAGGCCACCGGGCTGGTGGTCCATTCGGCCACCAAACCGCATCTGGTGCGCTACAACGAACGCATCCGCCTGGCCGGCCAGCTGATCAGCGACGATGCGCTGGCCGAATTGCTGAAGGAAGTGCTCGACGCGGGCGAGGATCTCGAACCCAGCTTCTTCGAGGTGACCACCGCCGCGACCTTCCTCGCCTATGCCCGGGTGCCCGCCGATGTCTGCGTGATCGAGGTGGGGCTGGGCGGCAGATACGATGCGACCAACGTGCTGAAGGCCCCCGCCGCCTGCGGCATCGCCGCGCTGGGGATCGACCACGAGGGCTTCCTGCTGGTGCCCGAGGACGGGGTGCCGCAGCTGCCGATCGCCCGGATCGCCTTCGAAAAGGCCGGGATCGCGCGCGCAAATGCGCCGCTGTTAACGCAGGCCTATCCGCCCGAGGCCGAGGCCGAGATCGAGGCCGCCGCCGCGCGCAGCGGCGCCGTGCTGGCGATGCGCGGGCGCCACTGGTGGGCCGAAGTGCGGGACGGCGCGCTGCATTACCGCGATGCGCAAGGTTCGCTGACCCTGCCACTACCGGCGATGCAAGGCCCCCATCAGGCCGACAATGCCGCGCTGGCCGTCGCCATGCTGCGCCATCAGGGCGCGGTGAAGGTGCCCGAAGCGGCGATGGCCGAGGGGATCCGCACCACCCGCTGGCCCGCCCGGCTGCAGCTGCTGGGACCCGGCCCGCTGACCGCGAAGCTGCCCGGGCGCCGGGTGCTGGTCGATGGCGGGCACAATGCCGATGCGGCGCAGGCGGTGGCCCGGGCGCTGGCGGCTGAGGCCCCCGTGGCGCTGGTCTTCGGCCTGATGGCGAACCGCCGGGTGGCCGAGGTGCTGGGGCCGCTGGCGCCGCTGGCCGGGGTGGCCCATGCCGTGCCGCTGCCGGGGCACGAGCACCACGATCCGCGCGACATCGCCATGCTGGCGCAGACCAGCCTTGGCCTGCGCGAATGCTACCCGGCCTTCACCCTCGAACAGGCACTCGAGCGGATCGCCGCCGATCCCGCCGGGCCGCGCACCGTGCTGATCGCCGGATCGCTCTACCTTGCGGGCCAGGCGCTGCGGCTGAACGAGGAAATCCCCGACTAGTCGGCCTTGGCCGCCGCCTCGGCCCGTGCGCTGCGGGCCCATTCGATGCCGACGAAGACCACCGCCACCACCCCGGTCAGCGCGGTCCAGCGAAACACCGGGGCATAGCCCAGCCGGCCAAAGGCCTCGCCCGCCACCCCGCGCCCCAGCGTGCCGACCAGCGAGACCAGCGAGGAGAGCAGCGCGAACTGGATCGCCGAATAGCGCTTGTTGACCATGCCCGAGATGTAGGCGACCAGCGCGGTCAGCGCGATGCCGACCGAGATGTTTTCAAAGCTGATCGCCAGCAGCAGCCGCACCATCCGCTCGTCCGAACCGAACCATTGCGCCAAGACATCGAGCCGCAGCAGGTGCGCCACCGCATCGATCCCGTGCCCGCCCTCGGCCAGATCGGCATAGACAAGGTTGCCCGCCGGGGGCAGCACCGCGCCCAGCAGCACGGTCGGGAAGCGGCCGATCCGCACGAACAGATAGCCGCACAGGCTGATCCCGATCATGGTCATCACGATCCCGAAGATCTTGCTGGCAAAGGCGACCTGATCCTTGGTGTAGTGCAGGTAATCGAGGTAAAACGGAAAGGCGAAGCTGGCCCAGATATTGTAGGCCACCGCATAGGTCAGGATCACCCCCAGCAGGCTCAGCACCCCCCAGCCCAGCCGCTGCGACAGTTCGGCCAGCGGGGCGACCAGCGCCGAATAGAGGTGGTTGGCGGCGGGGCGCAGCCCGGTGGGTGCGGGTTCGGCCACAGCCTGCACGCCGATGGCGCGGTGGCGCAGCATATTGGCCAGCGCGGCCACGATCAGCGGCACCACCACCGTCGCGAAGATGATCCACGGCCCCTGGGTGCGGGTAAAATCGGCCACCGAGGGCGGCTTGCCCCCCGGCGCCACCGGGGCCAGCACCAGCGTCATGAAGCTGACCACGCTGATCACCGCCCAGGTCCAGCTGGCCAGCACCACGAACAGCAGCCCGGCGCGGGTGGCCGGGGCCAGTTCGCCCGGCTGGCCCAGTTCGGAATGGAGCCGGCTGGTATCGCCGCGCGGCTGGTCTTCCGCACGGGTGGTCAGCAGCGCGGCGACGGCAAAGACCCCGGCCATCAGCAGGAACACCGAGTGCCAGCTCATCCGCGCCGCCAGCATCAGGGCGAAGGCCCCGCCGAAGATCGAGGCGACGCGATAGCCGAACTGGTAGATCGCGCTGAGCGTCTCGATCGGGCTGGCGGCGTCGGCCGCCTCGATCCGCCAGGCGTCGATCGCCACGTCCTGCGTGGCCGAAGCCAGCGCAGCGATGAAGGCGATCATCGCGAACTGGCCGGTGGCGGCCTTGGGGTCGGTCAGCGCCAGCCCGATGATCCCGCCCAGCAGCACCACCTGGCACAGCGCGATCCAGCTCTTGCGGCGGCCCAGCCGATCCAGCCCCGGCAGCCGCCAGCGATCGACCAGCGGCGACCAGAGGAATTTGAACGAATAGGCCAGGCCGATCCAGCTGAGCACGCCGATGGTGGCCAGCTTGATCCCCACCTCGCCCAGCCATGCGTTGATCGTGCCGATCAGCAGCGCGAAGGGCAGCCCCGAAACGAAGCCGAAGCCCAGCATGCAGGCCGCCTTGCGGTTGGCCAGCGCGGCCCGGAACAGGGCCATCCCCTTGGGGCGGGCAGGCTGCTTGGGGGCGGGTTGGGCGGCTTCGGTCATGCATGCTCCCGGTGGCGGCAACGAATTTCCGGCGACCCTAGCGCCAATTCACGCTATGCCTAGCCCCATGGCAACGCTTCATGCCCCGCCCGGCACCAGCCCTACCCCCGGACAGGCCGAACTGGCCCGGCGGATCCGCACTGGCGAGCTGGGCACACCCGCGCCGGGCACGGTTCCGGCCAGCGTCTATACCTGCCCCGACCACAACGCCCGCGAGGTGGAGCGCCTGTTCGCCCGCCTGCCACAGGTGCTGGCCCCGTCGGCGCTGCTGCCGCAGCCGGGCATGACGGTGCCGCACGACCTCTCGGGCCGCCCATTGCTGATCACCCGCGATGGCCAGGGCGCGGCGCGGGTGTTCCTCAACGTCTGCCGCCATCGCGGCACCCGGCTGGTCGAGGGCGGCGAGGCGCAGTGTGCCGCGCGGCTGGTCTGCCCCTATCACGCCTGGACCTACGGACTGGATGGGCGCCTCCTCGCCCTGCCCCGGCCCGAGACCTTCCCGGGGCTGGACAAGGCCGATCACGCGCTGGTCGAACTGCCCAGCGTAGAGGCGGGCGGGCTGATCTGGTACGCGCCGGGCGATCAGGCCGATTTCACCCTGCCGCGCGCGCTGGGCGCCGATTTCGATGCCTTCGCGATGCGCGATCTGCACCTGTTCGCGCGCAACACCCATGATGTTGCGGGCAACTGGAAGCTGATCATGGATGCTTTCCTCGAAAGCTACCATGTCGCACGGCTTCACGCGAAAACCATCGGCCCGATGTTCCGCGACGGCATTGCCGTGGCCGACCGGGTGGGGCCGCACCAGCGCAGTCTGGTCGCCCGGGCCGAAGACCTGAGCGCGGTGGACCTCAGCGAAATGGCCCGGCTGCGCCGCGTCGCCACCTTTGCCTACCAGCTGTTCCCGGCGACCATGGTGATCGTCAGCCCCGATTACATCAACGTGATGGCGTTGTGGCCCAAGGGGCCGGGCCGCACCCTGGTCGAGGATTTCATGCTGATCCCCGAACCGCCCGCCACCGACAAGGCGCGCGATCACTGGCAGCGCAGCTGGCAATTGCTGGATGGCGGGGTGTTCGGTTCGGAAGACTTCCGCGCCGCCGCCCTTGGCCAGCAGGGGCTGGAAAGCGGCGCGCTGAAACACCTGACGCTGGGCACGCTGGAGGGCGGGATCGGCGCGCTGCATGCCACCTGCATGGAATACCTCGCCAAGGAGGGCTGATCGGCCTATGGGCGCGCGATGACCAGCCCCGAACCACGCAGCGGAGCCAGCCCTGCCCCGCGCAGCGGAGAACGCATCGCCAAATTGCTTGCCCGCGCCGGCGTCGCCAGCCGCCGCGAGGTTGAGCGGATGATCGCCGAAGGCCGGGTCAAGCTGGGCGACGTGCCGGTTACCACCCCCGCCACTGTGCTGCCCAACCTGAAGGGCGTGACGGTGGATGGCCAGCCGGTGAAGGCGCCCGAAGCGGCCCGCCTGTTCCTGTTCCATAAGCCCGCCGGCCTGATCACCGCCGAACGCGACCCGCGGGGGCGGCCAACGATCTATACCGCGCTGCGCAACGCCCTGCCCAAGGACGCCCCCCGGCTGATGCCGGTCGGCCGGCTCGACCTCAATACCGAGGGGCTGCTGCTGCTGACCAACGATGGCGAGTTCAAGCGCGCGCTGGAATTGCCCGCCAGCGGCGTGCCGCGCACCTACCGCGCCCGCACCTTCGGCGACATCACGCAGGAACGGCTGGAAGACCTGATCGAGGGGATCACCATCGAAGGGGTCCACTACGGCAAGATCGACGCCAACATGGAACGCCGCACCGGGCGCAACCAGTGGATCGAACTGACCCTGACCGAGGGCAAGAACCGCGAGGTGCGCCGCGTGCTGGAACACCTCGGGCTGCAGGTCAGCCGGCTGCTGCGGGTGGCCTATGGCCCCTTCGTGCTGGGCGATCTGCCGCGTGGCGCGGCGGGCGAGGTGGCGCAGATCGAGGTCGAGCGGTTCCGCAAGGGGCTGAAGACCGGCAGCCCCGCGCCCCGGGTCAACCCGCACAGCGCCCCCGCGCGCCCGCGTTCGACCTGGACCAAGGGCGGCATCCCCGCCCCCGCCGCCCCGGGCAAGCCCGCCGGACGCAAGCCGGGGCCAGCCCGGCCCGGCCAGACCCGCCCGCGCCGCCCGTGAGGATCGTTGCCGGCGAATGGCGCGGCCGCAAGCTGGAGGCGCCGGCGGGCGACACCACCCGCCCGACCGCCGACCGCACCCGCGAGACGCTGTTCTCGATGCTGGCCAGCCGGCTGGGCAGCTTCGAGGGGCTGACGGTGGCCGACCTGTTTGCCGGATCGGGCGCGCTGGGGCTTGAGGCGCTGTCGCGCGGCGCGGCGCACTGCCTGTTCGTCGAGCAGGATGCCGGGGCGATCCGCGCGATCCGCACCAATCTCCAGCGGCTGCAGGCCCAGCCGCGCGCCGATGTGCGGGCGGGATCGGTGCTGGCGCTGGGCCCGGCGCGGGCACCCTACGATCTGGTGCTGCTCGATCCGCCCTACCATTCGGGCGCGGGGGCAGTGGCGCTCGACAAGCTGACGCGGCTGGGCTGGATCGGCCCGGCAACCTGGATCAGCCTTGAAACCGCGCATGACGAGGAGCCCCGGGTCAAGGGGCTGGAACTGGTGGCCGAACGCAAGGTCGGCAAGGCCCGGCTCAGCCTGCTGCGCCTGCCGGTCTAGCGGCCACCACGCCGATCAGGCTGAGCAGCCCGGCCGCGCTCATCAGCAGGCCGACCCAGGCGGTATGGCCCCCTCCGGCCATGGCGGTGGCCGCCATCGGCACCAGCGCCCCGCCGATGATCCCCCCGGCGCTGAAGGCGACCGAAATGCCCGAATAGCGCAGCTCGACCGGGAACAGGGTGGGCAGCCAGCCGCCAAGCGGGCCATAGCACAGCCCCATCGCGAACAGCGCCACGGCCAGCGTGACGAAGACCAGCACCAGCGAGCCCGAGGCCAGCCCCGAGCCGAACCCGGCGCCGACCAGCACCGTCAGCACCATGCCGCGCGCCAGCACCCGCGCCGGGCCGATCCGGTCCGACCCGATCGCCGCGACCAGAATGCCCAGCGCGAGGAACAGGTTGGCGCACAGCTGCACCGACAGGAACAGGGTGCGGCCATAGCCCAGCGCCCCTGCCCCCTGCGCCAGCGCGAAGGTCGTCGAGAGGTAGAAGATCGCGAAGCAGGCCACCACGCCCAGGTTGCCCAGCAGCAGCGGGCGCCACCAGTGGGTCAGCAGCGGGGCAATCGGAACCCGGGCGGTGTGCCCGCGTTCCAGCGCGGCGCGGAAGGCCGGCGTTTCCGCCACCTTCAGCCGCACCCACAGCCCGACGCCGACCAGCAGGGCCGAGAACAGGAACGGCACCCGCCAGCCCCAGGCCATGAAGTCCGCCGGCGGCAGCATCAGCCCCAGCACCAGGAACAGCCCGTTGGCAGCGAGAAAGCCGATCGGCGCGCCGAATTGCGGGGCCGAACCGAACCGCGCCTCCCACCCTGGCGGCGCATATTCCACCGCCAGCAGCGCCGCCCCGCCCCATTCGCCGCCCAGGCCAAAGCCCTGGCCAAACCGCAGCAGGCACAGCAGCGCCGGGGCCAGCCAGCCCACCCCCCAGCGCTCGGTCGTGGCGTAGCTGGGCAGGAAGGCGATCAGCAGCGTGCTGGTGCCCATCAGCAGCAGCGAGCCGACCAGCGTGCTCTTGCGGCCCAGCCGGTCGCCGAAATGGCCAAAGGCCACCGCCCCGATCGGGCGCGCGACAAAGGCGATCCCCAGGGTCATGAAAGTCAGCAGGCCCTGCGCCATGGCCGAGGCCTTGGGGAAGAATGCCGGGCCGAAGACCAGCGCGGCGGCGGTGCCGAAGATGTAGAAATCATAGAATTCCACCGTCGTGCCGACCAGCGCGGCGGTGAGGATGCGGGCGTGTTGGCGGATGGGGTGCATCATGCCTGCTTGGCAGAGCCGCCCCCCAAGTCAACCTCGGCCGTCACCGTGGCCCTTGCACCCCGCGCCAATGTTCCCTAGGCGTTCCAGGGTGAGCCACAGCCCCGCCCTGCCCCCCGCCCCCGATTCCGACCCGCTGCTGGGCCCGCTGAACGCACCGCAGCGGGAGGCCGTGCTGACCACCGAGGGCCCGGTGCTGATGTTGGCCGGGGCCGGCACCGGCAAGACCGCGGCCTTGACCGCGCGGCTGGCGCACCTCGTTCGCCAGCGGCTCGCCTGGCCCAGCGAGATCCTCTGCGTCACCTTCACCAACAAGGCCGCGCGCGAAATGCGCGAGCGGGTTGGCCAGCTGATCGGCCCGGCGGTGGAAGGCATGCCCTGGCTGGGCACCTTCCACGCCATCGCCGCCAAGATCCTGCGCCGCCACGCCGAGCTCGCCGGGCTGACCGCCAACTTCACCATCATCGACCCCGACGACCAGCTGCGCCTGCTCAAGCAGCTCATCCAGGCCGAGGGGCTGGACGACAAGCGCTGGCCGGCCCGCCAGCTGGCCGGCTGCATCGATCGCTGGAAGAACAAGGGGCTGGGCCCCGACGACCTCGACGCCGCCGAGAACGAAAGCTTTGCCAATGGCAAGGGCCAGCACTGCTATCGGCTCTATCAGGAACGGATGAAGGCGCTGAACGCCTGCGACTTCGGCGACCTGCTGCTGCATTGCCTGGCCATGTTCCGCCGCCACCGCGAGGTGCTGGAACAATACCAGCAGCGCTTCAAATACATCATGGTCGACGAATACCAGGATACCAACCAGGTCCAGTACCTGTGGCTGCGGTTGCTGGCGCAGGGGGTGGAAGGCCGCCGCCACAACATCTGCGTGGTGGGGGATGACGACCAGTCGATCTATTCGTGGCGCGGGGCCGAGGTGGCCAATATCCTGCGCTTCGAGCGTGATTTCCCCGGCGCCAAGGTGATCCGGCTGGAGCAGAACTATCGCTCCACCCCGCAGATCCTCGCCGCCGCCTCGGGGCTGATCGGGGCCAATGCCCAGCGGCTGGGCAAGCAGCTGTGGACCGAGGCCCACGATGGCGACAAGGTGACGGTGATCGGGGTGTGGGACGCGCCCGAGGAAGCCCGCCGGGTGGGCGAGGAGATTGAGCGGCTGGAGCGTGAGGGCGCCCCGCTCGACCGGATCGCGATCCTGGTCCGCGCCCAGTTCCAGACCCGCGAGTTCGAAGACCGCTTCATCGCCATCGGCATGGCCTACCGCATCGTTGGCGGCTTCCGCTTCTACGAACGCGCCGAAGTGCGCGATGCGCTGGCCTATCTGCGGCTGATCGCGCAGGGCGCGGACGATCTCGCCTTCGAGCGGATCTACAATACCCCCAAGCGCGGGCTGGGCGACAAGACGCTGGAAAAGCTGCACCGGTTTGCCCGCGCCAGCGGCCAGCCGCTGCTGCGCGCCGCGCTCGGCATCGTCGATACCGACGAATTGCCCGCTCGGGCGCGCGGCACCCTGCTGGCGCTATGCCGCGATTTCGCGCGCTGGCGCGAGGCGAGCGCCACGCTTTCGCCCGCCGAACTGATCCGCACCGTGCTGGACGAGAGCGGCTATACCGCCGCCCTGCAGGCCGAAAAATCAGTCGAGGCCAGCGGGCGGCTGGAAAACCTCTCCGAACTCGCCCGCGCCATGGAAGACTACGAGACGCTGGGCGACTTCCTCGAACACGTCAGCCTGGTGATGGACAACGATCGCGCCGACGAGACCGAAAAGGTCACGATCATGACCATCCACGCCGCCAAGGGGCTGGAATTCGACCATGTCTTCCTGCCCGGCTGGGAGGAAGGGGTGTTCCCCAGCCAGCGGGCGATGGACGAGGGCGGGCTGGCCAGCCTGGAAGAGGAACGCCGCCTCGCCTATGTCGCGATCACCCGCGCACGGCGGCGCTGCACCATCCTTCACGCCGCCAACCGGCGGATCTACGGGCAGTGGACCAGCTCGATCCCCAGCCGCTTCGTCGCCGAACTGCCCGAGGCCCACGTCGCCAGCGAAAGCACCCTGGCCGGCGGGGCCAGCCTGTGGCGCGCGCAATGGAGCGAGGCGGCAGACCCCTTCTCCCACGTCCACCGCGACCGGCCCGACCGCGCCGCCACACGCGGCCCCGGCTGGCAGCGCGCGGCACAGAGCTTCGACCCGGCCCCGCGCCGGGTGGCCGAAAACACCCGCAGCGCCGCCAGCTTCGCCGCCAAACCGCGCAGCGACATCGGCGTGGGCAGCCGGGTGTTTCACGAGAAGTTCGGCCCTGGCACCGTTGCGGTGCAGGATGGCAACAAGCTGGAAATCGACTTCGACGCGGCCGGGCGCAAGCGGGTGATCGACAGTTTCGTGAAGCTGGAGCGCGAGGCCTGAGCCTGCCCTCAACCTGAGGCGGGGTTCGCGCCCGGTGCGGCCTTCTGACGCTCCGCACTGGCGATTTTCCACGCCCCGGCGACGATGGCACCGGCAAGAAACGTATTCGCAATCGCCAGCAGCACGATCATCGTTACGCTTGCGCTGGTCGATTCCTCGGCCATCCACTGCTGCAGCAGTTCGCGCTGCGGCGAGCCGACCAGCGCCTCGGGGTAGTTGCCGAAGTAGGAATCCACCTGCTCCGAAATCCGGCGCGAAGGGGAGAGCGGCACGACGTAGGTCTCGATCTTCGAACCCCGCGTGATGCGGATCAGATGCTGACTGGAGAAGAAGTAAAAACTTATCGCCGCGACACAGCCAATCAGCATGGATCCGACCGAGAGGATCGCCACCAGCCTTGTCGACATGGTACGTATCTGATTTCTAACCATAAAAACCAGCAGGATCGTGCCAAGAGTCAAAAAGAAGGTCACGACTTTGATCAGATCGGAAAAGCTCGGCGGCATCGGAACAGCGCCCGACAGCAAGGCGAGACTGGGCATCAGCGCGATGACCGCCGCTGCCGCCTGGATGACCCTGCCGGTCGCGCCGATATCGTCTTCTACGGACACTTCAAGACCACCCTGACCGACGCGGTTCCGGAATTGACCCGGGCAGTCCCCACATCATGCATCGCCAGCCGGTTGTTGCAGAGCGGGAAAAACAGATAGTTCACATCGGCGATAACGTCGACGGATTGTGCGCCGTAGTGCGGGCCAAATCCTGGCGAACCTTGCACCTTGCTCAGCTTCTGCTGCTCTGATCCGACCAGAAGATTGAAGGTGTGGCCGGGCAGGTAGTAAAATGTCCTCGCACCATCCCCCGATACCAGAACCGACGCCACAGTCGGGTAGCCAGCACCCGGGTCGGGCGGCGGCGGGGGAGGAGGAGGAGGCGGTGGTGGTGGCGGAGGAGGAGGTGGTGGCGGAGGGGGCGGCGGTGGTTCGGGCGCCACATGAGCACCCGATGTGCAGCCGGACAGGGTCACTGCCCCGACCGACAAAAGAAGTGCGGCGCGCAACAAAGGAGATTGCAACAACATCACACGCCCCGACCCAAAGGATTATTCAAGGCTAGGCGCGACGACTTGATACCTCAACCGTTTTGTCGATCATCCCGGCGCCATAGCCGCGCGGGATGATCAGCAGCCCGAGATCGACTTCAATGCAGCGCACCGCAAGCGGGTGATCGACCGTCTGGCCAAGTCGGCCGGATCGGCCTGCCACCCTATTCGCCGAAGGAAACCCCCAGGAACCCCGGCACCGGGCCGTTCCACACGCCCGGTGCCTCGCGCGGTTCGGGGGCGTCGCGGCGGGGGCGGTCGTCGCGCGGGCGATCCTGCCGGGCCTCGCGGCGCGGCTGCTCGTCGCGGCGCGGGCGCTCCTCGCGTGGCTCGCGCTCGCGGCGGGGGCGTTCCTCGCGGCTCGTCTCGGCCCGATCATCCCGAGCCTGTCGCGGCGCGCGCGGTTCGCGCTCGCGGCGCGGTTTATCGTCACCCGAACGCTCCTCGCGGGCCTCGCGCCGGGGGCGCTCCTCGCGACGGGGCTTGTCTTCACGCGGGGCCCGCTCCGATTTGCCATCCAGCGCAACCTCGAACACCGGCACCTTGCCGCCGGTCAGCTTCTCGACGTTCTCGATCGCCTCGGCATCTTCGGGGGCAACCAGCGTGAACGAGCGCCCGGTGGCCCCGGCGCGGCCAGTGCGGCCGATGCGGTGGACGTAATCGTCCGGGTGCCACGGCGTGTCGAAGTTGAACACGTGGCTTACGCCCTTGATGTCCAGCCCGCGCGCGGCGACGTCGCTGGCGCAGAGGATGTTGATGTCGCCATCCTTGAAGCGCTGCAATTCGGCCAGCCGCGCCGGCTGATCCATGTCGCCATGGATCTCGCCGCTGGCAAAGCCGTGCTGGCGCAGGCTCTTGTTCAGTTCGCGCACCGTGGTCTTGCGGTTGGCGAAGATGATCGCGGTGGTGACGTTGTCGGTCCGCAGCAGGTGGCGCAGCACCTCGCGCTTCACGCGCGACGAAGCCACCGGCACCTTGTGCTGGGCGATGTTGGTGTTGGTGCTGGCGGGCCGCGCCACCTCGATATATTTCGGGTTCGAGAGGAACTTGTCGGCCAGCTTC
>JAFECL010000076.1 GCA_018242165.1 Pseudomonadota bacterium | reverse complement strand
ATGCTGGCGGCCAGCCTGGCCGAACATTTCCGCGAACAGGGCCGCCGCGTCCTCCTGATCATGGACAGCCTGACCCGCGTGGCCCACGCCGCGCGCGAGATCGGCCTGCTGCTGGGCGAACCCGGCGCGGCGCGGGGCTATCCGCCCTCGGCGCTCGCCACGATCACCAAGCTGGTCGAACGCGCCGGCAATTCGGCGGCCAGCGGCGGGGCGATCACCGGGATCTACACCGTGCTGGCCGATGGCGACAACCACGACGACCCGGTGGTCGATACCGCCCGCGCGATCCTCGACGGCCACGTCGTGCTCAGCCGCGAGCTGGCCCAGCGCGGCCAGTATCCGGCGATCGACATCGCCGCCTCGCTGAGCCGGGTGATGAGCGACATCACCAGCCCCGAGCATCAGGCGCTGGCCCGCGAATTCCGCGCCCTGTCGGCCAGCTACGAGGCCAACCGCGATCTGGTGCTGATGGGTGCCTACCGCGCCGGGGCCGATCCGCAGCTGGATCGCGCCATCGCCATGCACGGCGCGCTGAGCCAGTTCATGGCCCAGCCGGCAGGCAGCCTGGTGCCCTTCCCCGCCGCGCTGGCCGAATTGCGCGGGCTGATCGGCCATGCCGGCTGAACGGCGCAAGCTGGCCCGGCTGCAACGGCTGGAGCGGATCCGCGCAATCGCCCGGGCCGAGGCCGCCGAAGCCGCCGCCCGCGCCGAGGAAACGCTGGCCCAGCTGCAATCGCTGGCCGAACGGACCGGGGCGCTGGCCAGCGACTATGCGCTGCGCTCGGGCCCGGCCACCGGGGCCGAACTGGCGCGCACCGCCAGCTTCACCGCCGGGCTGCTGACGATCCGCACCCAGGCGCTGGCCGACGCCGCCCGGGCCGAAAGCCATGCCGACCATCGCCAGCGCGCGCTGGCCGAGGCCGAACGCCGCCGCGCCGCTGTCGAAGACCGTGCCGAGGCCACCCGCCGGGCGATTGCCCGGGCCGGCGCGCTGCCCGCGCTGGGGGCCCGGCGCGCGTCTGGCACGGGTCTTGAATAGCTATCTGCAAGTCCAGCCTACCGGAAAGCCGCCATGCCCGATCTTGCCGCGATCTTGACCTCTTCCTCCCCCGCCAGCCCGCTTGCCGCCAGCCCCGCGCCGGCGGCAGACCCCGCGGGAAGCGAGAGTTTCGGGGCCACGCTGGCCGCAACGCTGGAGGCCGCCGCCCCGCCACCCGCCCCCGCCGCGCTGGCTGCGCTGGCCGCGTCGCTGCCGGCCCCGGCCTTGCCGGGCGGAACGGCCTTGCCGCTGACCGGCAAGATCTTGCCGGGTGCCGCCAAGGCCGACGATGCCGACCAGCCCGCCGACCAGCAGGCTACGCCGCCAGGCAACCTGCTCGCTGATCCGGCGCTGGCGGCGCTGGCGCTGGGCGTGGCCCTGCCGGGCCAGGCCCCGGCCAACCCTGCCAACCCGGCTGCGGCCGCCTCCGGTCAGGCAGCGCCGCGTGCCGTGGCCGCCGCGCCGCCCGCCACGGGCAAGGTGGCCGCTGCGAACGACGAGGCCCCGGCCAAGGCCGCCCCCGCCACCCATGGCGAAACCACCGCCACCCCGGCGGGCGCGGTGCGCTTTGCCGTGGCCACCGGCGATGCCGGCCAGAACGCCAGCCAGAACCCGGGCCAGTCGCACGGCGACAGCGCCAGCGATGCCGGCAGCTTCGAGGCCGGCAAGGCGATCGCCGCGCCGGCCACGCCCGCGCCCGGCAATGCCCCGCTGACCCTGGCCGCCGCGCCGGCCCCGGCCGATCCGGCCCCCGCCGCCGCACCGGCCCAGGCCCTGCCGACCCGCGATCTCAACGCGCTGGTCGACCGGCTGGTCGAGGCGCGCAGCGCCGCCCAGGCCGGCAACCTGGCCCAGCCGGTGCGCACAACCATCCACCATGCCGAGTTCGGCCCGGTCTCGCTGCGCTTCGACACCGGCGCCGGCGGGCTGAGCGTTACCGCCTCGAGCCCCGACCCGGCCTTTGCCAGCGCCGCGCAATCGGCCCTGGCGGTCAGCGCCCCGCGCGAAGGGGCGGGGGCCGCCCTCTCGGGCAACGGGGGACAGGGCAGCAACGGGCAGGCGATGGGCCAGTCGGCCGGCCAGTTCACCGGCAGCTTTGCCGGGCAGAGCCAGGGCGGCGCGGCGCGCAGTCAGCCGGCCCCGGCGGCCAACCCCGCAGCCCCGGCTGCCACCACCAGCAACAGCGAGCCGGGCAGCGACGGCGCGATCTTCGCCTGAACACCCCATCCACACCATAGGACCAGCAGACGATGAGCAAGGACAAGGCTGACAAGGACGACGCCAAGGGCGGCAAGAAGGGCAAGGGCAAGGGCATGGTGATGATGCTGGGCGGTGCGCTGGCGCTGATGGGCGCGGGCGGCGGCGGCGCCTTTGCCCTGATGAAGGCCGGGGTGATCGGTGGCCACACCGAAAAGGTCAAGGAAGACAATGCTCCCAAGCTGATCAAGAAGGGCGAAAAGGATCCCTTCGCCCCCAAGCAGGAAGGCGCCAAGGAAGGCGAGGCCACCGCCGAGGTCGAGGGCGAGGGCGGCAGCCCCTATCACACGCTCTATTACAGCTTCGCCGACGAGTTCACGTCGAACCTGCGCAATTCGGCCGGGCTGGTGCAGGTCAGCATCGCCGCCTCGACCCACCGCGACGGCCGGGTACTGCTGTGGCTGAAGAAGCACGAACTGGCGATCCGTTCGGCGATCCTCGCGGTGCTGGCCGACACGCCGGAGGAAGATGTCGTCAACATGGAGGGCAAGGCCCGCCTGCAGCACCGCATCGCCGCCGCGATCAACAAGGTGCTGACCGATACCGAGGGCTTTGGCGGGATCGACAATGTCTATTTCAAAAGCTTCCTGGTGCAGTGAGCGGCGGGGCTGACCGGCGATGAGCGCGCTTCCCGCCACCCTTGAAGGCCGGCCCGTGGCCCGCCACTGCCCGCAGCTGCTGCGCGCCGGGCCCGAACCGGCCAGCCTGCTGCCGCGGCTGGCGCGGGTGATCGAGCGGCTGGGCCGCAACCTGCCCGCCGCGCTGGCCCCGCTGGCCGGTGGCGGCACCCCGCGTGCCGAAGGCATCCCCCCGCGCGAGGCCGTGGCCAGCGAGCTGGGCATGGTGATCGCCCCGCCGGCGGCCAATGCGCTCTACCGGATCGGCAGCGGCGAACACCAGCTGATGCTCTCGATCCCGGCCGAGGCGCTTTACCGGATGGTCGACCGGGCCTTCGGCGGGCGCGGCGAGTGCCCCGCCGAGCTGCCCGAGACCCTGCCGCTGGCGATCGACCTGATGGCCGGGCGGGTCGAACGCCTGTTCGCCGATCAGCTGGGCGTGGCGCTGGCCGAAGTGCTGGGCCACCCGGCCGCGCCGCTGGCCGCGCTGCGCCGCGCCTCGACCCTCGACGAGCTTGAGGGCTTCACCGCCGATACCCCGCTGGCACTGGCCGGGCTGAACGTGGCCGAACCGGGCGGGGCCAGCTGGGATTGCACCCTCGCGGTGCCGATCGCCGCGCTGCCCGCCCTGCTGGGCGAGGCCACCGGCAACCCGGCCGAGACCGCCCCGCGCCCGCGCGCCATGGCCAGCGCCACCGCCGCGCCCTTTGCCGATCTGCCGCTGCCGCTGTCGGCGGTGCTGGTCGACATGGCGGTGCCCTTTGCCCGGGTGGCCCGGCTGCGCGCCGGCGAGGTGCTGCCGGTGGCGGTGGCCCGCACCGTGCCGATCCGGGTGGGCGACACGGTGATTGCCCAGGGCAGCGTCGGCAGCGCCGACGACCGGGTGGCGATCCGCATCACCCGCGCCTTCCAAGACTGAATGCAATGCCGAGCAAGGACAACATACCCATGACTATCCAACCCCGCGGCTTCGATTTTCTCAAGCATGTCGATGTCCGCCTGTCGGTCGAGCTCGGCCGGACCGACATGAAACTGAAAGACGTCCTCAGCCTGGGCGAAGACAGCGTGGTGATGCTCGACCGGCTGACCGACGAACTGCTCGACGTGATGGTCAACGGCAAGGTCATCGCCCGGGGCGAGATCATCACCCAGGGCAGCCGGTTCGGGCTGCGGATCGTCGAACTGGCCGGCGAGGACGATGCGCCCCCGGCGCTGGGCGACGGCAGCGGGGATGCCGCCTGATGCTGTGGTACCTCCTCAAGCTGATCATCCTGCTGCCGCTGATCGGCGGGATGATCTGGGGCAGCCTGAAGCTGGCCCAGAAGCTGCAGAGCCGGCTGGGCGTGGCCCCCGGCGCGGCGCGCACCGTGCGGGTGGTGGAAACGCTGATGCTCTCGCCCACCCAGCGCCTCGCGGTGCTGGAATTCCATGGCCGCGAGATCCTGGTGGCGATGTCGCGCGGCGGGCTGACCCGGCTGGCCGAAGCCCCGGCGCGCGAACCGGAGAGCAAGCCATGAGCCGCCGCCTGACCATGGCCGGCGCCGTGGCTGCCCTGCTGGCCGCCAGTCCGGCCTGGGCGCAGGCCGCGCCCAATGCCATCCCCGGCGCGATGGACCGGGCCTTTTCCAGCATGAACGGCGGGCCGGGCGGGGGGCTGACCCTGTCGCTGCAGATGCTCCTGATCATGGGGCTGCTGACGATCCTGCCCAGCCTGGTCCTGATGATGACCGGCTTTACCCGGATCCTGGTGGTGCTCTCGGTGCTGCGCCAGGCGCTGGGGCTGCAGCAGTCGCCGCCCAATCAGGTGCTGATCGGCCTCTCGCTGTTCCTCACCCTGTTCGTCATGGCCCCGACGCTGGAACGGGTGAACCAGACCGCGCTGGCCCCCTACGCCGCCGGCACGCTGAATGCCGAAGGCGCGATCGCCAATGCCGGCAAGGAATTCCATGCCTTCATGATCCGCCAGACCCGCACCCACGATCTGACCATGTTCGCCGACATGGCCCATGCGCCGAAATTCGCCAATCCGGCCGACGTGCCCTTTTCGATCCTGCTGCCGGCCTTCGTCACCAGCGAGCTGAAGACGGCCTTCCAGATCGGCTTCATGCTCTACTTGCCCTTCCTGGTAATCGACCTGGTGGTTTCCTCGGTGCTGATGAGCCTGGGGATGATGATGATGAGCCCGACGATCGTTTCGCTGCCGTTCAAGCTGCTGCTGTTCGTGCTGGTCGACGGCTGGTCGCTGCTGATGGGCAGCCTGGCGGCGAGTTTCGGGTGATGGAAGACACCGCCTCGCTGCTCTCGCTGGCCGACCGGATGCTGTGGATCACCGCGCTGGTCGGGGCCCCGGTGCTGCTGGCCTGCCTTGGGGTCGGGCTGGTGGTCGGCGTGGTCCAGGCCGCCACCTCGGTCAACGAACAGACCCTGTCGTTCATCCCCAAGCTGGCGATCACCGCCGTGGTGCTGGTGCTGTTCGGCGCCTCGATGCTGGGGCTGGTGGGCGATTTCACCACCGAGATCTTCACCCAGATCGCCGCGCTGGGGCACGCCGCATGAACGGACTCAGCTTCGGCTTCGGCGCGCTCGAGGTCGAATTCTGGCGCTGGCTGTTCGTCATGACCCGGATCGGCGCGGCACTGGTCGCGGCGCCGTTCTTCGGGGCCACCGGGGTGCCGGCGCAAGCCCGGGTGGTGCTGGCCGCCGCGCTGGCGGCCTTGGTCTGCAACTGGAGCACGGTGGCCGCCCCGCCGGCGATCCTCTCCGCCGCCGGGCTGGTGGCGGTGGCCGGCGAGGTGATGGTAGGGCTGGCGCTGGGCTGGGTGCTGCAACTGGCCTTCGCCGCACCGGTGATCGCCGCCGAGGTGATCGGCGGGGGCATGGGGATGAACCTGGCGGCCACGGTCGATCCGCACACCGGCGCCCATTCGCCGGCGCTGGGGCAATATTTCATGGTGGTGCTGACGCTGGTCTTCCTCGGCCTTGGCGCGCACCTTGCCTGGCTGCGGCTGGTGATCGACAGCTATGGCGCCTTTCCGCCGGGCCATACCTGGCTGGGCGCCGCGCGGTTCGCCGCGGTGGCCGGCTTTGCCAGCGAGATGTTCGCCACCGCGGTCAGCATGGCCCTGCCGGTGACGCTGGTGCTGCTGCTGGTCCAGCTGGTGGCCGGGGTGCTGTCGCGTTCGGCCCCGGCGCTTAACCTCTTTGCGCTGGGCCTGCCTGCGGCGGTGATCGCCGGGGTGGCCGCACTGATCGTTGCCGCCCCGCTGCTGACCGACCGGATGGAAGACCTCTCGGCCGAGGCGATCCGCGCCGCCGCCATGGTGATCCGATGAGCGAGAGCGCCGGCGAAAAGACCCTTGCCCCAACTCCCAAGCGGCTGGAACAGGCCGCCAAGAACGGCGATGTGCTGCGCAGCCGCGAGCTGGCCACCGCCGGCGCGATGCTGGTTGGCGCGGCCTTCCTGCGGCTGGGCGGGCCCTGGCTGCTGGGCGGCCTGGCCGGCACCATGCGCGGCGCCCTGGCCTGGGACCATGCCGCGATCGACCGGTTCGAACCCGGCGCGGTGATCGCCCGCACCGGGGTGGCCCTGCTGGTGCCGGTGCTGGTGCTGGGCAGCGGGGTGGCGCTGGTGACGCTGGGGCTGCAGCTGGGGCTGGGCGGCCCGGGGCGGTGGAACCCCGGCAATATCGCCCCGCGCGGCAGCCGGCTCGATCCGATGGCCGGGCTGGCCCGGATGCTGGGGCCGCAGGGCTGGATCGAACTGGTCAAGGGGCTGGCCAAGGTCGGCCTGCTCGGCGCGATCGCCTGGTCGTGGGCGCGCGGCCGGCTGGGCGCGCTGCTTCACCTCGCCGGCGCCGGCCTCTCCGCCCAGCTGCAATTCGCCTGGGGGGCGCTGACCTCGCTGCTGTTCGCGCTGGCCGCCGGGCTGGTGGTGATCGCCTTCATCGACTGGCCGGTGCAATGGTGGCGGCGCCAGCAGCGCCTGCGGATGAGCCTTCAGGAAATGCGCGACGAGCACAAGGAAACCGACGGCTCGCCCGAAAAGAAGCAGGCGATCCGCCAGCGCCAGCGCCAGCTGGCGATGGGCGGGGTGGCCGCGGCGATGCGCAAGGCGCAATTCGTCATCACCAACCCGACCCATTTCGCGGTGGCCATGGCCTACGATCCCGAACTGGCCCCGGCCCCGGTGGTGCTGGCCAAGGGGCGCGGCGAAAAGGCGCTGGCGATGCGCGAACTGGCCGCCGAGCTGGACGTGCCGTGCCTCGAATTCCCGGCGCTGGCCCGTTCGGTGTTCTACACCACCCGCGAACGCCAGATGATCCGCGAGGAACTCTATTCGGCGGTGGCCGGGGTGCTGGCCTTCGTCCTTGCGCTGCGGCGTGGCGAGCACCGCGCGACGCCGACGATCGAGGTGCCGGTGGCGCTGCGTTTCGATGCCGATGGCCGGCTCGAGCCGCAGGCTTAACCGGGCCCCGCGGGCACCGTTCTAAGCGGCATGGTCACGACAACTTCCTCGACTTCGGCCACCTCCGCCACCACGTCGGTTGCCGATCCCGCCACCACCGGTTCGGCGCTGCTGACCGCGCTGGGCGGCGGCACCGGAATCGACATGACCGCGCTGGCGACCAACATCGCCAATGCCACCTATCTCGGCAAGAACGCCAACATCACCACCCAGCTGAACAAGCTGCAGGTGCAGATCTCCGAGGCGACCCAGCTGAAAAGCGATCTGGTCAGCCTGGCCCAGTCGCTGGGCAACGCGATCGACGGTGGCGCGCTGCTGCCCGCCCCCAGCGTCGCCAACAGCGCGGTGGCCACCGCCAGCCTGCCCTTCGGCAGCGCCGGGGCCAGCGGCAGCTACAGCCTCGAGGTGTCCAAGCTGGCCGGGCCGCAGGTGCTCTCCTCGTCCAGCTTCGCCGCCGCGACCACCCCGGTCGGCTCGGGTAGCCTGACGATCAATTTCGGCACGGTCAGCGGGCGCAGCTTCACCGCCGATGCCAGCCATAGCCCGGTGACCGTGACCATCGCCGCCGGCGCGACGCTGAGCGACGTGGCCTATGCCATCAACCAGTCCGGCGCCGGGATCAGCGCCTATGTCGCCACCGGCGCGGGCGGCGCCCAGCTGGTGATGAAGGGCGCCGACGGCGCGGCCGGCGGCTTTACCATCAGCGCCAGCGAGACCCCGGGCGATCCGGGCCTGGCCGCGCTGGCCTGGGACCCTGCCACCGGCGATCCGGCGCGGCTGGCCCAGCAGGCGCAGGACGCGGCCTTCAAGCTGGACGGGATCAGCCGGACCAGCCCCAGCAACACCGTGGCCAATGCCGCCCCGGGCCTGTCGCTCAAGCTGACCGGCACCAATGTCGGCGCGCCCACCCAGGTCAGCTTTTCCGATCCCTCGTCGGGGATCGTCACGGCGATGCAGAACCTGACCCAGGCGCTGAACGCGATCGTTTCCGAACTGCACTCCGATCGCACCGCCAATGCCGGCGGCGATCTCCAGTCCGACAGCGGCGCGCGCGCACTGGATCGCGCGCTGGCCTCGCTGCCGGGAACGACGGTGATGCCCGGGGCCGCCACCGGCGCCCCCTCGACCCTGTCCGACCTGGGCCTCACCACCGACAAGGATGGCAACTTCAGCCTCGACGGCACCAAGCTGACCGCCGCGCTGAGCGCCAACCCGCAGGGCGTGGCGGCGATGTTCACCAAGGGGATCAGCGGGGTGTACAACACCATCCAGCACATCACCTTTGCCGCCACCGCCCCGAACGATCCCGCCTCGCTGAACGGGTCGCTGGCGCGCTACACCGCGCTGCAGACCACGCTCAACGCCCAGCAGGCCAAGCTGGCCACCCAGCAGACCGCGCTGCGCACGCGGCTGGTCAACCAGTTTGCCCGGGCCAACAGCAATGTCGCCTCGTCGAATTCCACGCTGTCTTATCTGAAGAACCAGATCGCGGCGTGGAACAAGTCGGGGAACTGATCCCATGATGCTCGCCCAACGCAACCCCCAGGCCGCCTATGCCCGCGTTGCCTTCGACGCCCGGATCAGCGCCGCCAACCCGCGCGAGCTGGTGACGATGTGCTACGAGCAGCTGATCAGCGCGCTGGGCAGTGCCCTGATTGCCGCCGACCGGGGCGACAATGCCCTGAAAAGCGCCAGCCTGACCCGCGCCGTTTCCGCGCTCACCGCGTTGCAGATCGGCATTTCGGGCGAGGAAGGCGTGGCCGACGCGCTGCGCCAGTTCTATTCCGCCGCCCGCCGCGCGGTGCTCGATTCGGTGCTGAGCTTCGACGCCAAGGTGCTCGCCTCGATCCGCCAGGACTTCATCGACATCGCCCGGGCGACGGGGGGTGGGGAGAGTTGAGACCACATCAACCAACAAGGTCGGCACTTACAGGGCCACCTGACACACTGCATTGTATGCTAATCCAGTGTCCCGCAAACACGCCCCCATCATCAAACCAAGCCTCGAATTCATTCTCATTCGTTAGTTGAATTTCTTTAATATTGATTCGACTCTTGAATTCTTCCGGATTCACGGGATCCAATCCCGTGCCCCACTCCTGAGCCAACTCAAGAAAATTGCTGAGTGCGAAGGTCACCAACCGGGCCTGCCAATCCTGATCAGCAGCGAGAATATTGCAAGCAACCGAAGCTTTGGCCGCAAAGTCTGGATCGTCTGGACCTTCAACACAAAACGAAACGACGATAAAGCCATCGAGCCAAGGCCAACATGTCGAATAGGTGTTAAGTTCCCGACTGTAGGTGAGATTGCCCAAGTTGGGGTGCTCGCGTTCGATGGGCTGTTCAAGATCAAGCCGGCGCTCCCTTTTCGCCCGCCTGTTATAAGAAGCTTCCCCAAAGAAACGCCAATACAGCGATCTCCAGATTGGCGGCCTCAATTGCCTCACCGCCCCCACTTCCCTTTCCGCGTCTCCCGGCCAAACCGGCCCTTCCTGGTCCCCGGCTTGCCCTCATTGCTGCGCCCCACGATCGGCGCCTTGTGTTCGCCGTCGGGTAACCCCAGCTCGCTCGCTTCCAGCCGGCGGATCTCGTCGCGCAGGCGGCCGGCTTCCTCGAATTCGAGGTCGGCGGCGGCGGCGCGCATCTTCTTTTCGAGTTCCTCGATGTAGCCGCGCAGGTTGTGGCCGACCAGGTTGTTGGCTCCTTCGGCCTCCACTTCCACCAGCACCCCGTCGCGGCTGGCGGTATCGGCGATAATGTCGGCGATCTGGCGCTTGATGGTCTGCGGAGTGATCCCGTGTTCTTCGTTATAGGCGGCCTGCTTGGCCCGGCGCCGGTCGGTCTCGGCCATCGCCCGTTCCATGGAGCCGGTGATCCGATCGGCATAGAGGATCACCCGGCCATCGACGTTTCTGGCCGCCCGGCCAATCGTCTGAATCAGGCTGGTTTCGCTGCGCAGGAAGCCTTCCTTGTCGGCATCGAGAATGCAGACGAGGCCGCATTCGGGGATGTCCAGCCCTTCGCGCAGCAGGTTGATCCCCACCAGCACGTCATAGACGCCAAGCCGCAGGTCGCGGATCAGCTCGATCCGCTCGAGCGTCTCGACATCGGAATGCATGTAGCGGACCTTCAGCCCCGCCTCGTGCATGAATTCGGTCAGGTCTTCGGCCATCCGCTTGGTCAGCGTGGTGACCAGCGTGCGATAGCCCTTGGCCGCCGTTTCGCGGCATTCGTTGATGCAATCCTGCACCTGGTCTTCCACCGGGCGGATCAGCACCGGCGGGTCGATCAGCCCGGTGGGGCGGATCACCTGTTCGGCAAAGACCCCGCCCGATTGCTCCATCTCCCAGCTTCCGGGCGTGGCTGAAACCGCCACGGTCTGTGGGCGCATCGCGTCCCATTCGTTGAAGCGCAGCGGGCGGTTGTCGATGCAGCTGGGCAGGCGAAAGCCATATTCGGCAAGGGTAATCTTGCGGCGGTGGTCGCCCCGCGCCATCGCGCCCACCTGCGGCACGGTCTGGTGGCTTTCATCGACGAACAGCAGGGCATTGTCGGGCAGGTATTCGAACAGGGTGGGCGGCGGCTCGCCCGGCAGGCGGCCGGTGAGGAAGCGGCTGTAGTTCTCGATCCCCGCGCAGGATCCGGTGGCGGCGATCATCTCGAGGTCGAAATGGGTGCGCTGCTCCAGCCGCTGGGCCTCGAGCAATTTGCCCTCGTCGGTCAGCTCCTTCAGCCGCACTTCCAGCTCGAAGCGGATCGCCTCCATCGCCTGCTTCATCGTCGGCCCTGGGGTGACGTAGTGGCTGTTGGCATAGACCCGCACCGCATTCAGGCTGGCGCCCTTCTTGCCGGTGAGCGGATCGAACTCGGCAATCTCCTCGATCTCGTCGCCGAACATGGTGATCCGCCAGGCCATGTCTTCATAGTGGCTGGGGAACAGTTCGAGGTTGTCGCCGCGCACCCGGAAGGTGCCGCGCTGGAAGGCGGCGTCGTTGCGCTTGTATTGCAGCGCGACCAGCTTCCTGATCAGCTCGCGCTGGTCGACCGTCTCGCCCTTTTTCAGGTCGAAGATCATCGCCGAATAGGTTTCGACCGAACCGATGCCGTAAAGGCAGGAAACGCTGGCGACGATGATCACGTCATCGCGTTCGAGCAGCGACCGGGTGGCCGAGTGGCGCATCCGGTCGATCGCCTCGTTCACCGAGCTTTCCTTCTCGATGTAGGTATCGGTGCGCGGGACGTAGGCCTCGGGCTGGTAATAGTCGTAGTAGGAGACGAAGTACTCGACCGCGTTGTCGGGAAAGAAGCTCTTGAACTCGCCATAAAGCTGCGCGGCGAGGATCTTGTTGGGCGCCAGGATCAGCGCCGGGCGCTGCAAGGCCTCGATCACCTTGGCCATGGTGAAGGTCTTGCCGCTGCCGGTCACCCCCAGCAGCACCTGGGTCTTGTCGCCCTGCTTCAGCCCTTCGACCAGTTCGGCAATCGCGGTCGGCTGGTCGCCCGCCGGCTGATAGTCCGACACGATCGTCAGCGGCCGCCCGGCCTCCACCTTGGCCGGCCGCGCCGGCTTGTGCGGCACGAAGGCGCCCGAGGTATCAGGCTCTTCCAGCCCGCGGCGGATGATCAGCTCGGCCATCGCCCCCCTATGGCCGTTCCCGAAGCGTTCCGCAATGGGCCCCCACCCAAATCGCGCTTGGCAAGTGCCGTGCTTTGATGCAGCTTGGGCGGTGGAGAGCGAGGAGGCACGGCGCAACCCATTGTCAGAAAAGGCACAGCCCGGTGTTTGACGAAATGCGCGACGAGGCAGGGGGCGTGCGCGCCGCCTATCGCGACTATGCTGCCTGGTACGAGGCGCAGGACCGCGTCTGGCTGGCCCGGCAGGATCGCGCCGCCGAGGGCTTCTTTCGTCGCACCGGGATCACCTTCAACGTCTATGGTGAGGATGCCGGGGCCGAGCGGCTGATCCCGTTCGACATGGTCCCCCGGATCATCACCGCCGCCGAGTGGGACAAGCTGTCGCGCGGGATCGAGCAGCGGGTCCGCGCGCTCAACGCCTTCCTCCACGACCTCTACCACAAGCGCGAGATCGTCCGCGCCGGGCGGCTGCCCGAACGGCTGCTGGCCGCCAATGCCGCCTTCCTGCCGCAGATGGTGGGCTTCACCCCGCCGGGCGGGGTCTATACCCATATCGTCGGGATCGATCTGGTCCGCACCGGGCCGGACGAATTCATGGTGCTGGAAGACAATGCCCGCACCCCCAGCGGCGTTTCCTACATGCTGGAAAACCGCGAGACGATGATGGCCATGTTCCCCGAGCTGTTCGCCCGGGTGCGGGTGCGCCCGGTCTCGGACTACCCGCGCGAGCTGGCCCGCAGCCTGGCGGCCTGCGCCCCCGCCGTGGCCGGCGAGCGCCCGGTGATCGCGGTGCTGACCCCGGGGATCTACAATTCGGCCTATTTCGAGCATTCGTTCCTGGCCGACCAGATGGGCGCCGAGCTGGTCGAGGGCAGCGACCTGCGGGTGGTTGGCGGGCGGGTGGCGATGCGCACCACCCGCGGGTGGAAGCCGATCGATGTGCTCTACCGCCGGGTGGACGATGAATTCCTCGATCCGCTCAGCTTCAACCCGCAGTCGATGCTGGGGGTGGCGGGGATCATGGATGTCTACCGCGCTGGCGGCATCACCATCGCCAATGCGCCGGGCACCGGGATCGCCGACGACAAGGCGATCTATTCGTTCATGCCCGAGATCGTCGAATTCTACACCGGCGAAAAGCCCATCCTGAAGAACGTGCCCACCTGGCGCTGCGCCGAGCCCGAGGCGCTGGCCTACGTGCTCGACAATCTGGCCGAACTGGTGGTGAAAGAGGTTCACGGCTCGGGCGGCTATGGCATGCTGATCGGCCCGACCAGCAGCAAGGCCGAGATCGCCCGCTTTGCCGCCAAGCTGCGCGCCCGGCCCGACAATTACATCGCCCAGCCGACCCTGGCGCTCAGCACCGTGCCGATCTTCACCAAGGCGGGCCTCGCCCCGCGCCATGTCGACCTTCGGCCCTTCGTGCTGGTCAGCCCCAAGGGGATCCGGATCACGCCCGGGGGCCTGACGCGGGTGGCGCTGAAGAAGGGTTCGCTGGTGGTCAACTCGTCGCAGGGCGGGGGCACCAAGGACAGCTGGGTGCTGGCCGAATGAGCGCGCGCACCCGCACCACCCGGGGGGCCAACTGATGCTGGGCCGCACCGCCTGGGGCATCACCTGGATGTTCCGCTATCTGGTCCGCGCGGAAAACACCGCCCGGCTGCTCGAGGCCGGGCTGCGCATGGCGCTGACCCGGGGCGATGCCGCCGCCGCCGATGAATGGCGCTCGGTGCTGGTCACGCTGGGCCAGCTCGACGCCTATGAAGCCCGGCACGGCGAGATCACCGGTCTGGCCGTGGCCGACTTCATCCTGCGCGGGGCGGACAACCCGGCCAGCGTCCGCGCGATGATCGAGCATGCCCGCACCAATGCCCGGATGGTCCGCACCGCGATCACCCGCGAGGTGTGGGAAGCGGTGAACGAAAGCTGGATGGCGCTGGGCGAGGCACTGGCCCGCCCGGTCCGCGCCGCCAGCCTGGGCACCACGCTGGGGCTGGTAAGGCGTCAGGCGATGCTGGTGCGCGGGGCGATGGAAGCCACCATGCTGCGCAACGAGATCTTCAATTTCGCGCGGATCGCCAGCCATCTCGAGGCGGCCGACAGCACCGCGCGGATCCTCGACGTGAAGTACCACGTGCTGCTGCCCTCGCTCGCCTGGGTCGGCTCGGAGCTGGACAATGCCCAGTGGGAGATGGTGCTGCGCTCGGTGGCGGGCGAGCGGGTGTTCCGCTGGCTCAACGCCGGGCGGCTCGATCCGCGCGGGATCGCCGAATTCCTGATCCTCGACGGGCGCTTCCCCAACAGCCTGGCCTATTCCTACGCCAAGCTGGCCAGCAACATGGCGGGCCTCGTCCGCGAATATGGCGAGGAAACCCCGGCCCACGCCCTGGTCCAGCACGCCGCGCGGCAGCTCAAGGGGCTCAGCATCGGCGAGGTGTTCGACTTCGGCCTGCACGAATTCCTGACCGACTTCATCACCGACAACCGCCGCATCGCCGAGGCGATCGCCGCCGACTACCGGTTTACCGACTGATGCTGATCCGCGTCTGCCACACCACCCGCTACCGCTTTCCCGCGCCCCCGTCGCATGGGCTGCAGCGGCTGCGGCTGTGCCCGAAATCGACCCACGGCCAGAAGGTGATCGACTGGCGGATGACGGTCGAGGGCGCCGAGCCGCAGCTGGAATACGACGATCACAACCAGAACCACACCCACCTGATCGCCTTCGCCGCCGGCACCGCCGAAATCGCCATCACCTGCGAGGGCACGTTCGAAACCGCCGATCATGCCGGGGTGATCGGCCGCCACGCCGGGTTCATGCCGCTGTGGGCCTTTGCCGCGCCTACCCCGATCACCCGTGCCGGGCCGCGGCTGCGCGCGCTGGCCACCCATCTGAAGGGCGAGGATCTGGGCGCAGCGGCGACCATGCATCATCTGTCGCGGCTGGTGCGCGAGGCAGTCGAATACCGCATCGGCGCGACCGACAGCGCCACCAGCGCCGAGGCCGCGCTGGGGATCGGCGCCGGGGTCTGCCAGGATCATGCCCATGTCTTCATCGCCGCCGCGCGCCTGCTGGGGGTGCCGGCGCGCTATGTCTCGGGCTACCTCCTGATGGACGGGCGGACCGAGCAGGAAGCCGGCCACGCCTGGGCCGAAGCCCACCTGCCGGTGCTGGGCTGGGTGGGATTCGACGTGTCGAACGGGATCAGCCCGGACGAACGCTATGTCCGCGTTGCCACCGGCGCCGACTATCGCGACGCCGCCCCGGTTACCGGCATTGCCATGGCCAGCGGTTCGGCCGAACTGCATGTGCAGCTGGCGGTTGAACAACAGCGCCAAGAGCAGTAACCGCGCCCCAGCGGCGGGAGAAACTCACTTTGACCTATTGCGTGGGCATGATGCTGGACCGGGGGCTGGTGCTGATGAGCGACACCCGGACCAATTCGGGCGTCGACAATATCTCCACCTTCCGCAAGATGTTCCACTGGTCGGTGCCGGGCGAGCGGGTGATCGCGCTGATGACCAGCGGCAACCTTGCCACCACCCAGGCGGTGATCAGCCAGCTGGAGGAACGCACCAAGGCCCCCGCCGAACGGCAGAACTCGCTGCTCGAGGCGCCGACCATGTTCCAGGTGGCGAGCATCGTCGGCAAGCTGCTCAACGACACGATCCAGGCCTGCGACGAGGAAGCCGGCGAGCAGGCCGCCGGCCAGTTCACCGCAACGGTCATCCTGGCCGGCCAGATCAAGGGCATGGAGCCGCGCCTGTTCCTGATCTACCCCGAAGGCAATTTCATCGAGGCGAGCTTCGACACCCCCTTCTTCCAGATCGGCGAGACCAAGTATGGCCGCCCGATCCTGCTGCGCGGCCACGACCGGGCGATGTCGTTCGAGGATGCGGTCAAGCTGCTGATGGTCAGCTTCGATTCGACGCTGAAGGCCAATCTCTCGGTCGGCCTGCCGCTCGACCTGCTGGTGCTGGAACGCGACCGGTTCGAGCCGCTCCACCAGCGCCGCATCGCCGAGGACGATCCCTATTACCGCGCCGTCTCGGTCGGCTGGGGCGAGGCGCTGCGGCTGGCCTTCGAAACCCTGCCGGACTACAATTTCGGAACCTGAACCGCCTAGCGGGTATCCCCATCGGCCGTATCGCCGCCGGCACCCTTGCGGGTAAAGTCGAAACGGATCCGCACCCAGGCGCCGATCTGGGGTTTGCCGTTGATCCGCGGCGGGCGGACGAGGAATTGCCAGGCAGCTTCGCGCAGCGCACGTGACAGGCCTGAACCCGGCGGGCTTTCGCCCAGCTGCTGGCAGTTCTCGACATGATAGTGGTCAACCGTCTGGCAGGCGATCATCGCCCAGCTGCCCGGCGGGGCGCCGCGCCCGGGCAGATAACCGGCGATCTCGGCATGGCTGGGCTCGCGATACCATTCGGCGTTGTAGAGGTGCGCGCCGCCCGGCCCCTCGCCCGGGCCATAGGCGGTCTTGCTGTCACCCGGCGAGCCCCCGGCCGCTTCGGGCCGGGCCATGTGGCCGATATCGGCGGCGGCCATTTCGGCGCGCGACAGGTGGATCAGTTGCAGCGGGGCGTGGTGTTCAAGGGGTGGCGTTTCCACCAGCGGCTGCGGCTGGGGTGGCACCGGCTGACGCCGCGCGGCAGCGGCAGAGGCGGCCTTGGCATGGTGTTCGGCCTTGCGCCCCTGGGGCATGGCGATCGCCACCAGCCGGTCGCGCCCCGGCCCGGCCAGCCCGGCGTAGCGGCCCATCAGCACCAGCACCAGCAGGGCCAGCGCCAGGAACAGCGCGGTCAGCGCCCCGGCGATCAGCCGGCTGGCGGGCGAGGCGTGGTAGGCATAGCCGCTGGTGTGGGGGGTCGGCATCAGCCGCGCCGATACACAGCGGCCCGGCGCCGACCAACCTAATCAATGTCGCAAGCCGTTCAGCTTCAGCGGCAGAAGGCGTTGCCGCTGGCCTCGACGTGGAAATGGTTACGGTGGGCGGGGTTGTATTCCGGCCCCAGCACGGTGCCGAAACGCTTGCAGGCGCTGGTCTGGACCAGGTGGAGGAACTGGCGTTCGGCCGGGCTCCCTTGCGTCCAGTTGCCCAGCACGGTGATCCGCCGGCCATCGGCCAGGACAAAGCCCGAAACGTCGATGGCATTGGCCTGGGCATGGGCGCTGCGCCGGTCGGTGCCGGCGACGTTGCGGCAGTTGTAGCTGCCCATCGTCTCGATCCGTACCAGCGCGGAACCCAGCACCTGCCGCGCCGCGCGGTCGACCCCGAAACGGGCCCAGCCGGCGAAACGGTCGGCCATGTCGCAGGTGACCGGCCCCATGTTGGTCAGCCCGAAGCTGCCATCGTCGCCCGACAGCGCGGCGATCCGCACCGAATTGATCGTGGCGCAGCCGGCACCGTAATACTGGTCGGGCAGCGGGGTGAAGGCGGCGCGGCGCACCCCCAGATCAGCCAGGCACGCCCGCGCCGAGGGGGCCGGGGCGGGAGCGGCCAGGCGATAGGCATAGCTGGCCGGCGCCGGCACCGGGCGCACCGCGGCAGGGCGCGGCGCCTCGGGGATCACGGTGCAGCCGGCGGCCAGCAGGGCCAGCATCAGCGCAGGGGTGGCAGAGCGGAACATGGGGGCATCATGCCGGCGCCATGGTCAAATCGCGGTTGGCGGAACTGGTTAACGCAAGGGTAAGGGGAGAGAGGGGCTTTTTGGGGTGGCGATCGCAGCTGACGCGCGATCCGGACACCACCCACCCCGCCTCCCCACCCGACCCCCAATCGTACCCATAGGTTATGGGGGTCGGGTGGGGA
>JAFECL010000075.1 GCA_018242165.1 Pseudomonadota bacterium | reverse complement strand
CTGCGCGCCGGGGGCGACGAGGGTGGCGCCACCGGGGTGCGCAAGAAGGGCCGGGGCTGGGAAGTTTCCGAAAAGCGCCGCGATGCCCTGCACGAACGCGCGCGCGAAATGCGCCGCAACCCCACCCCGGCGCAGGATGCGCTGGCCGGGGCGCTGGGTGCGGTGGAGACCGGGGGCTACAAGTTCCAGCGGCAGGCGGTGATCGGCTCGGCGATTGTCGACTTTGCCTGCAAGCCGCTGATGCTGGTGGTCGAGCTGGATGGCGACGAGGATGCTGCCTTTGCCGCCCCGCGCGACCGCAGCCTGGTTGAGGTTGGCTATCGCGTCGAACGCCTCTCCGCCGCGGCGGTGCTGGCCGATCCGGAAGCCGCCGCCGCCCGCGTCTCGGTCACGATGCGCGAGCGCTATTACGAGCGCCGCGAGCGCATGAAGCAACAACGTCCAACCCGGCCCCAGCGCCGCCCCCGGGAATCCTGATGCTGACGATTGACAACCTCCACGCCACGGTCGCTGACAAGCCGATCCTGAAAGGCCTGTCGCTGACCATCAACCCCGGCGAGGTCCATGCGATCATGGGCCCCAACGGCGCGGGCAAGAGCACGCTGGGCTATACCCTGGGCGGGCGCCCGGGCTACGAGGTGACCGGCGGTTCGGTAAGCTTCATGGGGCAGGACCTGCTGGCGCTGGAACCGCACGAGCGGGCCGCCGCCGGGCTGTTCCTGGGCTTTCAGTACCCGGTCGAGATCCCCGGTGTTTCCTTCGTCCAGTTCCTGCGCGAGGCGCTGAATGCCCAGCGCAAGGCAAGGGGCGAGGCGCCCTTGAGCGGAGGCGAGTTCCTCAAGCTGGCGCGCGAGCAGGCGGCGCTGCTGAAGATGGACATGGACATGCTCAAGCGCCCGGTCAACGTCGGCTTTTCGGGCGGCGAGAAGAAGCGCGCCGAGATGGTCCAGATGGGCATCCTCAACCCCAGCCTTGCCGTGCTCGACGAGACCGATTCCGGCCTCGACATCGACGCGCTGCGCGTGGTGGGCGAGGGGATCAACGCGATCATGCGCGCGAAGAATCAGGATGGGACGGGCAAGTCGGTGCTGCTGATCACCCATTACCAGCGGCTGCTCGATTACGTGAAGCCCGACTTTGTCCACGTGCTGGCCGGCGGGCGGATCGTGAAGAGCGGCGGGCCCGAACTGGCGCTGGCGCTGGAAGAACAGGGCTATGAGGCGGTGACCGCATGAGCCGGAGCCGCCGCCTCGTCGAGGACTGGCGCTATGCTGACCAGAGCGCGCTGGCCTTGCTGTGGCCGCTGCCCGCGCCCGAGCGGATCGTGGTGGCGCCGGGCGAGAGCGTGACCCGCGCGCTGGTCCACGAGGGCGAGGGGGTGGTCCAGCTCGAGGTGGAGCTGGGCGCCGGGGCCGTGGCCGACATCCGGGTGCTGAGCCATGGTGCGGGTTATGGCCGGGTGGAAGTCTCCGCCACGCTGGGCGAAGGCGCGGACTTTACGCTGGGTGCGGTGCAATTGTGCGATGGGGACGCCAAACGCGAGGTGGTCGCCAGCGTGACCCATGCCGGGCCCGATGCCACCAGCCGGCAGCTGGTCCGCTCGGTCGCCGGCGGGCGTTCCAGCGCCTCGGTGCTGGGGCGGATCGTGGTCGACAAGGGTGCCGATGGCACCGATGCCGAACAGTCGATCCGTGCGCTGTTGCTGGCGCGCGGCGCCTCGGCCAATGCCCGGCCCGAGCTCGAAATCCATGCCGATGACGTGAAATGCGCCCACGGCTGCGCGGTGGGCGAACTGGACGAGGGGGCGCTGTTCTACATGGCGGCGCGCGGGCTCGATCCGGCCACGGCGCGGGCCTTGATGCTGCAGGCCTTCATTGCCGAGCCCTTTGCCGGCAGCACCATGGAAGAGCAGCTGATGGGCGCCGCCCGCACCGCGCTGGGGGCCATGGCATGAGCGCGCTGCCGCCCGATCTGAAGGCGCAGTTCCCCGGCCTGGCCGGCAGCTGGCACTACCTCGACACCGGGGCCACCGCGCAGAAGCCGCAGGCAGTGATCGATGCCACAGTGCGGGCCATGGGGGCGGACTACGCCACGGTTCATCGCGGGGTCTATGCCCGCAGCGCCGACATGACCCTGGCCTTCGAGGCGGCGCGGGCCAAGGTGGCCGGCTTCATCGGCGGCAAGGCCGAGGAACTGGTCTTCACCCGCGGCGCCACCGAGGCGATCAACCTGGTGGCGAACACTTGGGGCGCTGCGAACCTGACGGCGGGTGACCGGGTGCTGCTCTCGACGCTCGAGCATCATTCGAACATCGTGCCGTGGCAATTGCTGAGCCAGCGGCTGGGCTTTGCCATCGATGTCTGCCCGCTGACCGCTGATGGGCGGATCGACCTTGACGCCGCCGCCGCGATGCTGACCCCGGCGCACAGGCTGGTTGCCTTCGCCCATGTCTCGAACGTGCTCGGCTCGGTGCTCGATGTTGCCCGGGCGGCGGAGCTGGCCCATGGCGTGGGCGCGCTGCTGCTGCTCGATGGCTGCCAGGCGGTGCCGCGCCTGCCGGTCGATGTCGCTGCGCTGGGCTGCGATTTCTACGTCTTTTCGGCGCACAAGCTCTATGGCCCGACGGGCATCGGCGCGCTGTGGGCGCGGGCCGATCTGCTGGCCGGCATGCCGCCTTGGCAGGGCGGCGGGGCGATGATCGACCGGGTTTCGTTCGCCGGCACCACCTTTGCCAGCGGCCCGCAGCGGTTCGAGGCCGGCACCCCGGCGATCATCGAGGCGATCGGCTTTGGCGCGGCGGCGGACTATGTGCGGGCGCTGGGCCTGCCGGCGATCCACGCCCACGAGTGCGCGCTGGTGGCCAGCCTGCGCGACGAATTGCGGCGGATGAACGACATCAGCCTTTACGGGCCGGACGACAGCGCCGGGATCGTCAGCTTCACGATGGAGGGGGTTCACCCCCACGATCTTGGCACGATCCTCGATGAGGAAGGGGTGGCGATCCGTGCCGGGCACCATTGCGCCCAGCCGCTGATGGAGCACCTGGGCGTGCCCGCCACCGCGCGCGCCTCTTTCGGACTTTACAACGACAACGACGATATCGCCGCGCTGCTGCGCGGGATCGAGCGGACCCGGAGGATCTTCCGATGAATGACGAAAGCCCCCGCTTTACGGTCGAGGAGGTGAGCGCGGTGCCCGCGCCGCCGCGTGCCCGGGTCGAGGATGGCGAGGCCCCGGCCGATAAGCTGGAACGCAAGCGCGACTATCTCGAAGGCTTCCTCAGCCAGCCCCCCGCCGGGCAGGCCCCGGGCGAGCCGGGCGGCGAGGTCTATGAAGGCGTGATCGCCGCGCTGAAAGACATCTATGACCCCGAAATCCCGGTCAACATCTACGATCTGGGGCTGATCTACGGGGTCGAAATCAGCCCCGAGGGCGGTGCGGTCGTCACCATGACGCTGACCACCCCGCATTGCCCGGTGGCCGAATCGATGCCGGGCGAGGTGGAACTGCGCGTGTCCGCCGTGCCCGGGGTACGCGATGCCGAGGTCAACCTGGTGTGGGATCCGCCGTGGGATCCCGCGAAGATGAGCGACGAGGCCCGGCTGGAGCTGGGGATGTTATGACCACCACCACCCGCAAACCGCGCCCCGCCGCCGTGATCCTGACCCCCGCCGCCGAGGCGCGGGTGGCGAAGCTGATGGCCGAGGCCCCCGCCGGCACGCTGGGGGTGAAGCTTTCCACCCCGCGCCGGGGCTGTTCGGGCCTCGCCTATTCGGTCGATTACGTGACCGAGGCGAGCCCGATGGACGAGCGGATCGAGACCCCGGGCGGCCTGTTCTTCATCGACGGGGCCAGCGTGCTCTACCTGATCGGCAGCACGATGGACTGGCAGGAAGACGACTTCACCGCTGGCTTCGTCTTTGCCAACCCCAACGCGAAAGGCAGCTGCGGCTGCGGCGAGAGCTTTACGGTCTGAAGCGATTTGCCCCATGCCGGGCTGCGAACGGCATTGTTCTGCGCTTCCGGTGCTCACGTACCGGAAGTACGCTGCGCGCCGGTTCTCGAACAACACCATTCTCGCTCCGGCCTGAGGCAAATCGCTTCAGACCGGGGTTGGTCAGCCCTGCCGCAGAAACTCGGCGAGCGCTTCCTCGTAGGGGTCGCTCTGCCCGTCGGCCTCGACCTCGCGCTTGAGCCAGGCAGTTTCGCTGCCGGTCAGCGCGGCGGCGCCGGCGGCCTCGCCCTGCCAGTTGCGGGTGGGCACGGCCGAGGGGGCGAAAGCCAGCCGCAGCCCGGCCAGCGGGTTTGCCGCGCCGCTGGTGGCGCGGGCCAGATAGCTGCCCAGCCCCGGTTCCGGGCTGGCGATGAAGCGTTCCAGCTCGGCCTCGCGCTCGGCGCTGGGGGCCTGGGCCCCTGCCAGCCCCTGCAGGAAATTGGCCACGCCCTGGACGAACAGCAGTTTCCATTCGGGGGCATTGTCGGCGGTGAGGGTGCGGTCCTTGATCCGGAACAGCGCCTCGGCCTCGCTCTGGCTGACGCAGGCCGGGCCGTCGCTGCCGGGGGCGAAGATCAGGCGGCGCAGCCAGCGGACCTCGTCGGCGGAGACCCGCGCCTGCCCGTCAGCGTCGCGTTCGACGATCGCGGTCTCGATCCGCTCGAGCGCGAAGGCGCGCAGGATCGGCGGGACGCTCTGCGCCCGTTCGGAAAGGTGGACCAGCAGCTCGATCACCGGCGCGCCGGGGGCCGAGAGGCCCAGGCGGGTGACCAGCCAGTCGGCCTGATCGGAACTGACATAGCCGCGCGGCTCGCCCTGTTCGGTCAGCAGCACGGTCAGCGCCTCGACGAAGAAGGTGCGCCATTCGTCGCTGGGCTGGGTGATCCGGGCGTTCAGCGCGATCAGCGCCTCGGCCTCGTCGAGGCTGATGGCGCCGTCGGCCCAGACGGCACGGCGCAGCGCGAGCACCTCGTCGGCGGCAATGCTGCCATGGGCGGCGAAATCGGCGAAAGGCATGGTCATGGGTCGCGATAATCCACGTGGAAAACCGCGCATGTATCGCAGGGAAGGCTTAAAGCCGGGCTAACGTTCGCCTCTGGCTCCTCGCCGCTGGTCGCGGCTGCGGCCCACCTCCCAGCCCCGCTCCCCCGCCCGACCACCCAGACATGGTACCCTATGGGCGGTCGGGCGGGGGAGCGGGGCTGGGAGGTGGGGGCGATGCCCGACCAGGGCATCGCCAGCCACCGGCAAACTCACCGCTTGCGCAGCGCGGCGATGCATTGGGTGCGATCGACCTCGCGCGCGTCGGTGGCGCGGCGCGCCTCGACATAGGTGGCGCGCGGCGGCTGGCCGGCGGCGGGGGGGTAGAGAAACACGTCGAGCACGCAGGGCGCGCCGGCGAATTGCAGCTTGCGCGCATCGCCCTCCCACACGTCCAGCCGGGGCGCGCCGAACAGGCGGACCAGCGCGCCGGTCTCGGCCCCGATCACCCCGTCCACCCCGGGCAGCTGCTGGATATGGGCCTGCGGCGGCGGGGTACGGCGCAGCGGCGGCTGATAGCGCACCACCGGTTCGGGCGGGGTGCTGGCGACCCGTGCGGTCTCCTCGCCACAGGCGGCGAGCAGCAGCAGGGCCAGAATGGGGGGGGCGGATCGCATCGCGGCTTCCTTCCCGCCGGGCGGCGTGCTGTCAACCGCGCGGGCCTTGCCTGCCGGCGCGCCAGCGGCTAACCGCCCCGTTTCCGCGTTCAGCCAAGGTTTCCCCATGCCCGATCCCCGTTTCGACATCATCGCCATCGGCAACGCCATCGTCGACGTGATGGCCCCCTGCGCCGATGAACTGGTCGAGCGGCTGGGGATGACCCGGGGCGGGATGACCCTGATCGACACCCCCCGCGCCCGCGAACTCTACGATGCGATGGGCCCGGCGCGCGAGATCTCGGGCGGATCGGCGGCGAACACGCTGGCCTGCATGGCGCAGCTGGGCGCGAAGTGCGGCTTCATCGGTCAGGTGGCGGACGACCAGCTGGGCGAGGTTTTCGCCCACGACATCCGCGCCGGCGGGATCGATTTCACCGTGGCCCCGCGCGCCGGCGATCCGCCCACCGCGCGCTGCCTGATCTTCGTGACGCCGGACGGGCAGCGGACGATGAACACCTTCCTGGGGGCGAGCCAGTTCCTGCCGGCCGAGGCGCTGGACGAGGCGGCCATCGCCGATGCGGCGGTGCTGTATCTCGAGGGTTACCTGTGGGATCCGGAAGAGCCGCGCCGGGCGATGCGCCGGGCGATCGCGGCGGCGCGCGCCGCCGGGCGCAAGGTGGCCTTCACCCTTTCCGACGCTTTCGTCATCGCCCGCCATGGCGACGATTTCCGTGCCCTGATCGCCGACGGGCAGATCGACATCCTGTTCGCCAACGAGCACGAATTGGCGGCGCTGACCGGGCTTGACGATTTCGACGCCGGGATGGCCGCGCTGGCGCCCAAAGTGCCGGTGCTGGTGGTGACCCGCAGCGAACAGGGCGCCCATGCCATGGCCGGGGGTGAGCATGCCCGGGTGCCGGCCGAGCCGATTGCCCGGGTGGTCGACACCACCGGCGCGGGCGACAGCTTTGCCGCCGGCTTCCTGATGGGCCACGTGCGCGGGCGGCCCCTGGCCGAATGCCTGACCATGGGCGCGATCTGCGCCGCCGAGGTGATCAGCCACTATGGCGCCCGGCCCGAGGCCGATCTGGGCGCACTGGTGAAGGCGCGGCTCGGCTAGGGCCTGACCCTAGAGCGCGCCCTCGGCAATGCCGAAATGCGCCTCGGGTCCGGCCATCGCCGGGCCGCTCGCGGCCAGCGCATAGGGCAGCAGCTGTTCGCAGTAGAACCGCGCCGTGGCCACCTTGCCGGCGGCGAAATCGGCGCCGTGGGTGGCTTGCTCGGCCTTGGCGGCCTGGGCCGAGCGGGCGAGCATGAAGCCTGCCAGCACCCCGCCGAACAGCCGCATGTAGGCACTGGCCCCGGCCAGCGCGGCGGGCGAGCGGCCGTTGCCTTCGGCCAGCATCCACGCCGTTGCCTCGCGCAGCTTGGCCACCGCCCCGGCCAGCGCGGTGCCCAGCGGAGCCAGCGCGGCATCATCGTTCAGGCTGGCGGCGAGGGCCGCGATCTCGGCGAGCAGCGCGGCGACGGTTTCGCCCCCGGCCTGGCCCAGCTTGCGCCCGACCAGATCCTGCGCCTGGATGCCATTGGTGCCCTCGAAGATCGACATGATGCGGATGTCGCGGAAGTGCTGGGCCACCCCGCTGTCCTCGACGAAACCGGCGCCGCCCAGCAGCTGGATCGCCAGCGAGGTCACCTCGATACCCATGTCGGTGCACCAGGCCTTGGCCACCGGGGTCAGCAGGTTGGCGCGTTGCTGGTGGCGCACGCGGGTGGCTTCATCGGCGGCGTGGGCGGCCAGATCGAACGCGGCGGCGGTGCAATAGCAGATCGCGCGCATCGCCTCGCACAGCGCGCGCTGGGTCATCAGCATCCGCCGCACATCGGCATGGGCGACGATCGCGCTGCCCGCCGGGGCGCCGGGGGGCACGCCCTGCACCCGCATTTTCGCGGCCGCCAGCGCCGCCTGCCGCGCGCGTTCGGAAATGCCCAGGGCGCCCAGCGCGGTGGCCAGCCGGTTCGAGTTGAGCATGGTGAACATGATCCGCATGCCGGCATTCTCGGCACCGACGAGGTAGCCCATCGCGCCGCCCTCATCGCCCAGCGTCATCACGCAGGTCGGGCTGGCGCGAAAGCCCATGTTCTGTTCGACCGCAAAGGCGCGGATATCGTTGCGCGCGCCGATCCGGCCCAGATCGTCGACGAGGTATTTCGGCACGATGAAGCAGCTGATCCCGGCGGTGCCCGGCGGGGCATCGGGGGTGCGGGCCAGCACGAGGTGGACGATGTTGCGGGTGATCTCGTGATCGCCCCAGCTGATGTAGCGCTTGGTGCCGAACAGCCGGTAGGTGCCATCGGGCTGGGGCAGCGCGCGGGTGGTCAGCGCGCCAAGGTCGGAACCCGCGCCGGGTTCCGACAGGTCCATCGCGCCGGCCCATTCGCCGCTTTCGAGCTTGCTGACATAGCGCTCGAGCTGGTCGGGGCTGGCATGGGCGCGCAGCAGTTCGCTGGCCCCGGCGATCAGCCCGGTCAGCAGGGCAAAGCTGCCGTTGCCCGAGGCGGCGAGTTCGAGGAACACCGCGTGGATCAGCCACGGCACCGCCTCGCCCCCCAGCCCGGGCGCGCGGGGCAGCACGTTCCAGCCGCCGGCCATGGTCTGGCGGTAGATGTCGTCCAGCGCCGGGTGAGTCTCGACCGTGCCGCCCACCAGCCGGGCGCCGCTGACATCGGCCGGGCGGTTGCTGGGGGCCCAGACATCTTCGTAAAAGCGCGCGCCGCTGGCCAGCAGGGCCTGCGCGGTGGCGCTGTCCCACGCGGCGAAGCCCGGGCAGGCGGCAATCGCGCCCAGCCCGGCCAGCTCGTCGATCACGAAGCCGATGTCGGCCAGCGGGGCCTTGTAGGCATTGCTCATCGGGTTGCCTCCCGCGCCACCTCGCGCGCCACTTCCTTCTGGCCGATATCGCGCCGGCAGAACAGGCTGGGGGCGGTGATCGCATCCACCGCCGCATAGGCCGCCGCCTGCGCCGCCGCGACGGTTGCGCCCCGGGCGGTGACGTTCAGCACCCGCCCGCCGCTGACCACCAGCGCGCCATCCTTCAGCGCGGTGCCGGCGTGGAACACCTGCGCGCCGGTTGCCTCGGCCGCCGCCACGCCGTCGATCGTCCCGCCCTTGTCGGGGGTGCCGGGATAGCCCTTGGCGGCCATCACCACGGTCAGCGCCACATCGGGCGAGAACCGCGCCGGGGGCAGCTGCGCGAGGCGGTTTTCGGCGCAGGCCAGCAGCAGTTCGCCCAGGTCATCCTCCAGCCGTAGCATCAGCACCTGGGTTTCGGGATCGCCGAAGCGGGCGTTGTATTCGATCAGCTTGGGGCCATCGGCCGTCAGCATCAGCCCGGCGTAGAGCACGCCTGAATAGGGCGTGCCCTCTGCCGCCATGGCCCGCGCCGTGGGGGCGACGATCTGGGTGATCGCCTGCGATTCCAGCTCGGGCGTCAGCACCCGGGCCGGGCTGTAGGCGCCCATCCCGCCGGTGTTGGGGCCGGTGTCGCCCTCGCCCACCCGCTTGTGATCCTGCGCGCTGGCCAGCACCATCAGTGTGGCGCCATCGGTCAGGACGAACAGGCTGGCCTCTTCCCCCTCAAGGAATTCCTCGATCACCGCCTCGGCCCCGGCGGCACCGAAGGCCCCGGCGAAGATCTCGCGCACCGCGCCTTCGGCCTCGGCCATGGTCATGGCGACGGTGACGCCCTTGCCCGCCGCCAACCCATCGGCCTTGATCACCACCGGGGCGCCGAATTGCGCCAGCGCGGCCAGCCCTTCGGCCTCGGAGGTGACGCGCCGGTAGCCGGCGGTGGGGATGTTGGCCCGCGCACAGAGGTCCTTGGTGAAGCCCTTGCTGCCTTCCAGCTGGGCGGCGGCCTTGCTGGGGCCGAACACCGGGATGCCAGCGGCGCGGAGGCTGTCCGCCAGGCCATCGACCAGCGGCGCCTCGGGCCCCACCACCACCAGCCCGATCCGCTGCGCCTCGCAGAAGGCCACCACGGCGGGATGATCGGTGGCGTCAAGGCTGACGCATTCGGCATGCCGCGCGATCCCCGGATTGCCGGGGGCGGCCCACAGCTTTCCACCATTGGCGATCAGGCGGGATTGCGCCAGCTTCCACGCCAGCGCATCTTCGCGCCCGCCCGAGCCCAGCAGCAGGATGTTCATGGTTGCCTCTACGCCCTTCGATGATGCCGACAATGCCGGGCTGGTAGCCAAGGGCAGCGCGGGTGACAACGCCGCGCCGCTCTCGATCAGCGAGATATCCGCGCTGTTGAAGCGCACGGTGGAGGATCGCTTTGGCTATGTCCGGGTGAAAGGCGAGCTTTCGGGGGTGAAACGCGCCGCCTCGGGCCACCTTTACCTGTCGCTGAAGGACGAGGGGGCGCGGCTCGACGGGGTGATGTGGAAGGGCAATGTCGCCCGGCTCGGCTTCCTGCCCGAAGATGGGGTCGAGGTGGTCGCCACCGGCAAGCTGACCACCTATCCCGGCCGCAGCAATTACCAGATCGTGATTGAGCGGATGGAAGTGGCGGGCGAGGGCGCGCTGCTCGCCCTGCTCGCCAAGACCAAGGCGCGGCTGGAGGCCGAGGGGCTGTTCGCGCCCTCGCGCAAGCGGCCGATCCCCTATCTGCCGCGGGTGATCGGGGTGGTGACCAGCCCGACCGGCGCGGTGATCCGCGACATTCTCCACCGGCTGGCGGATCGCTTCCCCAGCCACGTCGTCGTCTGGCCGGTGCTGGTTCAGGGGCAGGGCGCGGCCGAGCAGGTCGCGGCGGCGGTGCGGGGCTTTTCGGCGCTGGCGCCCGATGGCCAGGTGCCCCGGCCCGATCTGGTGATCGTGGCGCGCGGCGGGGGCAGCATCGAGGATCTCTGGGCCTTCAACGAGGAAGTGGTGGTGCGGGCCATCGCCGATTGCGCGATCCCGGTGATCAGCGCGGTGGGGCACGAGACCGACACCACGCTGGCCGATTTCGCCGCCGACCTGCGCGCGCCCACCCCCACGGCGGCGGCCGAACTGGCGGTGCCGGTGCGCGAGGAACTGGTGGCGGCCCTGGCCGAACTGGCGCTGCGCTCGCGCCGTGCCGTGGTGCGCGGGGCCAAGCTGGGGCGCGAGCGGCTGGAGGCCCGGGCCGGGCGGCTGCCGGCACCGCAGGCGCTGCTCCAGCCCTGGGCGCAGCGGCTCGACGATGGCGCCGAGCGGCTGAAGCGCGGCCTGTCGGGGCGGATCGTGGTGGCGGGCGGCAGCCTCAACGCCACGGCGGCGCGGCTGTCGCTGCCCCTGCTGTCGGCCCGGCTGGCGCGGGCGGGCGAGCGGCTGGCCGGGGCGCGGCTGACCCCCGTGCTGCTGGCCCGGCGGCGCGACGAGGCGGCGGCGCGGCTGAGCGCCAGCGCCCGGGTGCTGGCCAGCCTCAACCCCGACAATGTGCTGGCGCGCGGCTATGCCCGGGTGACGGGCGGCGCGGGGCAGACTGTCACCAGCCGCGCCGGTGCGGCGGCCGAAGCCCGGCTGACCCTGCATTTCCGCGACGGGACGCTGGCGGTGGCCCCGGCTGACGGAACCGCGCCGCCCGCCCCCCGCCCGCCCGCCGCCCGCCCGCCTGCGCCGCGCAAGCCGGCCCCCGAACAGGGCGATTTGTTTTGAGCGCGCCGCTTTGCTAGAACCATGGCCATGCTGATGTCCCCCGCCGATCGCCCCGCCACCCTGCGTTACGAACCCAACGGCTTCCGCGTGCTGAGCCCGGGCAAATTCGTCCGCTGCGCGGTCAGCGGCGAGCCGATCGCGCTGGATGTGCTGCGCTATTGGAGCGTCGTGCGGCAGGAGGCCTACGCCAGCTGCGAGATCGCCACGCAGCGCCTGCTGGGCTGACCATGATCGCGCGGCGGCGCCTGCTGGCCGGGGCCGGGCTTGCCGTGGGCGGGCTGGGGCTGGCGGGCTGGCGCGCACTGGCCGCCCCGGCCGGGGAATTCGTGCTGAGCGGGCGGCAATGCCAGGGCGGCTGGCTGCGCGGGCTGGCCCCGCCGGGCACCCGCCGGCTGACGCTCGACGGCCAGGTGGTGGCCATGGCGCCCGACCGCGCCTTCCTGCTGGCCTTCGATCGCGATGCCGCGCCGGGCGCGCGGCTGGTGGCCGAACTGGGGCTGGGCCGCGAGCTGGTCCAGCCGCTGGCGATCGCGCCGCGCCACTGGGCGATCGAGCAGATCCCGCTGGGCCCGCCGCCCGGCGCCCCGCCCAACCCCGAGTTCGAACGCCGCCGCGCCGCCGAGCGGGCCGCGATCGAGGCGGCGCGCGCGCTGGACCATGGCGGCGAGGGCTGGCGGCAGCCGTTCCGCTGGCCGGTGGCCGGCCGGCTGTCGGGCCATTTCGGGGCGCAGCGGATCTATCGCGGCACCCCGGGCAGCTTCCATTCGGGCGCCGATGTCGCCGCCCCTGCCGGCACCGCGATCCTCGCCCCGGCCGATGGCACGGTGATCCTGGCCGCGCGCGAGGCCTTTACCCTCGAAGGGCACCTGCTGATGCTCGATCACGGGATGGGGCTCAATTCGGCGCTGCTCCACTGCTCGGCGCTGCTGGTCGATGTGGGGCAGAAGGTTCGCCAGGGCGAGGTGGTGGCACGGGTGGGGATGAGCGGGCGGGCGACCGGGCCGCACCTTCACTGGAGCCTCAAGTGGCACGAGGCGCGGCTCGATCCCGAGCTGTTCGCCGGGGCCTGAGCCGCCGCCGCACAACAACCCGCCGGCGATTTCCGGCATGCCGCACGGATCGTGCGCCACGGCCACGGTTGGTGAAATAAATGAACCCTCGGGGCGAAAAGGCCCCGAACTCCCGCGCTTTTCCGCCGCTTTGCCACTGTGGCGCCTGTGCAACACATCTGCCACATTTGACCGCATCCAAACGCATTGCCTTTGCGCCATGCCCCCCGCTCGGCCATGAAGCACCATCAATCCCGTGCGCGCGGGTGGTGCCGGCTGGTCGATTCTGATCCGCCGATACGGTGCGTTACGGGGTTTCGCCTTGGGCGTCCCGCTTCTCGGGCCGCCTCGTTACACAGGGGTGCATATATGAAGAATTCGGTTGTCAACGCGTTGAAGTCCGGCGCCGCGCCGCTGGTGCTGGGTACCGCCCTCGTGGCCGGTCCGGCGCTCGCTCAGGATGCCAAGTCGGGTGATGACGCGGCCAGCACCATCGTGGTCACCGGCTCGCTGATCAAGAATCCGAACCTGGTTCAGGCCAACCCGGTCAACGTGACCACTGCCGCGGAAATCGAACTGAAGCAGGCGAACGTCGCCGAAACCGTGCTTCGCGAAATCCCGGGCATCGTGCCGAACATCGGTTCGGCGGTGAACAACGGCAACGGCGGTTCGTCGTATGTCGACCTTCGCGGCCTCGGCTCGAACCGCAACGTGGTTCTGCTTGACGGCAACCGCCTGGTCCCGGTCGACCTCTCGGGTCGTCTCGACCTCAACAACATCCCGCTGGCCCTGATCAGCCGCATCGACACCCAGACCGGCGCCGCCGTGACCACCTATGGTGCCGACGCTATCGCGGGCGTGGTGAACTTCGTCACCAAGAAGAACTTCTCGGGTATCGACCTGTCGGTCGGCGAAGCGATCAACCAGAAGGGCGACGGCAATACCGGCCGCGTCGACATGACCGTTGGCGGCAACTTCGCCGACAACCGCGGCAACGCCGTGCTGTCGATCGGCTACCAGAAGTCGGACCCGGTCTATCAGGGCGACCGTGACTTCGCGAACATCGCGGTGGACAGCTTCTCGGGCACCCCGGGCGGTTCGGGCACCACGGTTCCGTCGCGCATCTCGGGCACCCGTCCGATCGATCCGCTGACTGGCCTGCCCAGCGTGAACCCCGCCACTCTGAACGGCGGCACCCGCCAGATCAACCCGACCACGGGTCAGGCGGTCAGCACCTTCTCGCTGTACAATTTCAACCCGTACAACGTGTTCCAGGTGCCCTTCAAGCGCTTCAACATCTTCGCCCAGGCGAACTACCAGATCTCGGATTCGGTCGAAGCCTACACCCGGGCGCTGTTCACCAAGAACACCGTTGACACCATCATCGCTCCGTCGGGTTCGTTCGGCGGCACGATCACCGTCAACCTGAACAACCCCTACCTGCCGGCCGCGCTGCGCAACCAGCTGTGCGCCTTCAACGTGGCGACTACCGCGAGCGGCCTCTACACCCCGCGCTTCGACGCCGCGACCTGCGCCGCCGCTGCCACGGCCACCGGGGCGAGCGATCCGAACTATCGCACCGTCACCATCGCGCTGTCGCGTCGTGCGGTCGAAGTCGGTCCGCGTATCAGCGACTACAGCACCACGGTGTTCGACTATCGCCTGGGCTTCAAGGGCGACCTGAACGATCACATCAAGTGGGACGTGTCGGGCTCGTACGGTGAATCGCAGAAGACCCAGCAGATCCTCAACTACACCCTGCAGTCGCGGATCCGTCAGGCCTCGCTGGCGAACAACACCACCTCGTGTATCGATCCGTCGAACGGCTGCGTTCCCATCAACCCGTTCGGCGCTGTCGGCACCCTGCTCGGCACCGCCAACCCGACCGGCGCGCTGAACTTCATCTCGCAGGCCAGCTCGAACGTGGTGAAGACCAGCCTCGGCCAGGCCCGCGGCGTGATCTCGGGTGACGTCGGCATGAACTCGCCCTGGGCCTCGAAGCCGATCAGCTTCGCGGCGGGTGCGGAATACCGCAAGTATCACGCCCAGCAGTCGTCGGACCTGCTCGCCAAGACCCCGGGTGAACTCGGTGGCGCCGGCGGCGCGGCTCCGGACATCAACGGCAGCTACGACGTGTGGGAAGCCTTCGGCGAACTCGTCGCTCCGCTGGTCGAAGACAAGCCGGGCTTCAAGAGCCTGACCGCCGATGCCGGTATCCGCTACTCGAACTACAAGGTCTATGGTGGCGGCAAGACCAACACCACCACCTACAAGGGCGGCATCGCCTGGGAGCCGGTGCATGACCTGAAGTTCCGCGCCAACTACGCCCACGCCGTCCGCGCGCCGAACATCGGCGAACTGTTCACGCCGGTCACCACCGGCCTGACCAGCCTGGCGGCCGATCCCTGCGCCGGCGCCGCGCCGACCACCAACGCCAACCTGAAGGCGGTCTGTATCGCTCAGGGCGCCCCGGCGGGCACCATCGGGTCGATCCTCAACCCGACTGCCAACCAGGCCAACGAAACCGGCGGTGGCAACCTCAACCTGAAGCCCGAAAAGGCTGATACCTACACCATCGGTGTGGTGATGCAGCCGCGGATGATCCCGCACTTCTCGCTGTCGGTTGACTACTACCACATCGTCGTCAACGGCGTGATCGGCACCCCGACCACCTCGTCGGTCCTGGCCAAGTGCTTCGGCAACATCACTGCCGCCAGCGCTGCGGACCCGAACTGCACCAGCATCCGTCGTAACCCGATCACCGGTGGCCTCGACGGCGATCCGGCGACCACCCCGGGCGTGCCGCTGCAGCTGGGCAACCTCGGCCGTCTGTACACCTCGGGCGTCGACGTGCTGGCCAACTGGTCGCACGAGTTCAACCGCGTGAAGTACAACATGTCGTTCGTGTTCAACTACACGAGCCACTCGGACTACAACTCGGATCCGGCCACCGCTGGCTCGCTGAACATCAACTGCGCGGGTCTCTACGGCAACGACTGTGCGTCGATCCAGCCGAAGATCCAGTGGTCGATGCGCAACAGCCTCACCTACGGCAAGGTCCAGGTGTCGCTGCTGTGGCGTCACATCGGTGCGGTCACCTACGAAGCGGTGGCGGGCAACACGCTCACCACTGGCACCGGCGCCTTCAAGGGCACCCTCGGTGCTGGCCTCGGCGCGCTCAGCGGCGGGACCTTCGACTTCAACCACATCGGTGCGGTCAACTACTTCGACCTGACCACCCGCTTCGACGTCAGCAACAACATCTCGCTGACGCTGGGCATCGACAACCTGTTCAACAAGCGTCCGCCGATCGTCGGCTACGACATGGGTGCCACCGCCTACAACAGCGGCAACACCTATCCGTCGACCTACGACGCGCTGGGTCGCCGGTTCGCGGCTTCGGCCCACATCAAGTTCTGATCTCCGGATCGGTTCTTGCCGTGCAAAACGGGGGGGCGGGCAGCAATGTCCGCCCCTTTCGTTTGTGCCGGCGGCGCGCGATGCCGGCCCCACTTGACGAAACCGCCGCCACCGCCTTTGGCTGGCGGCGATGAACAGCTCGCTTGCCGAACTGGCCCGCGCGGCCGAAGCGCGCCTGGCGCAGGGGCACCGCGACGCCCACGATGCGAACGTGCTGGCGTGGCACCGCCACGAACTGGGCGACGTCGAAACGGCGCTGGCCCTGCTCAACCGCGCGCTCGAATGGGCCCCCGACGATCCCGGCACGCTGACCAGCCTGGCCACCATGCTGCGCGGGCAGGGCCGGCTGCGCGACGCGGTGCTGCATTGCGACGCCGCGATCCGCGCCGATCCCGGTTTTGCCGATGCCTGGCTGGAACGCGCCTATGTGCTGGCCAGCGGCGGCTCGATGGCCGGGGCGCGCGAATCCTATGCCCGGGTGGTGGCGCTGGTGCCCGGCCATCCGGCGGGCCACGCCGGCCTCGCCTCGCTGGCGGCGCGCGATGGCGAGCACCAGCCCGCCCGCCAGCATGCCGAGGCAGCCCTGCGTGCCGATCCCGGCAACCCGATTGCCGTTGCCGCGCTGGCCACGGTCGAGCTGGAGGCCGGGGCGCCGGACCGTGCCCGGGCGCTGATTGCCCCGGTGCTGGCGCGGATGGCGGGGGCGAGCGCGGAAAGCGCGCTGCTGGCCAACCTGCTGGGCGACGCGCTGGCCCGGCTGGGCGATCCGGCGGCCGCCTTTGCCGCCTATTGCCGCTCGAACGACGATTTTCTCGCGGTGAACGCCGACCGCTTTGGTGGCCGTCCGGCGCAGCGGATGATGATCGAGCAGGCGATCGCCGGGCTGGGCGCACTGCATCCGGCGGGTTGGGACAAGGCGCCCGGTGACGATCCGCGCCGGGCCAGCCCGCACCTGTTCCTGTGCGGCTATCCGCGTTCGGGCAATACCCTCGCGGAGAACATCCTTGCTTCGATCCCGGGGGTCGCGGCGATCGAGGAACGGCCGACCATGGCCGAGGCCGACCATCGCTATCTCGCCCCGGCCGGCGGCATGGCGGCGCTGGAGGCGGCGTCGGCGGAGGAATTGGCGGAAATGCGCGGTGCCTATTGGGCCCGGGTGGCCGGGGCCGGCGTGGAAAGTGGCGGGCGCCCGCTGGTCGACATGGATCCGCTGAAATCCCTGCGCCTGCCGCTGATCGCCCGGCTGTTCCCGGCGGCCACGGTGGTGCTGACCCGGCGCGACCCGCGCGACGTGGTGTGGAGCTGTTTTCACACCCATTTCGCGCTGTCGAACGCGGCGCTCGAGTTCACCACGCTGGAGGGCGCGGCGCGCCATTACGATGCGGTGATGCGGCTGACCGAGGCCAGCATGGCGCGGCTGCCGCTGGCCGTCCACGTGCTCGACTATCACCGTTTGGTGGGCGATTTCGAGCATGAAACCAGGGCCTTGTGTGCGGCGACCGGGCTGGCGTGGAGCGAGGACCTGCGCCGCTTCGATCGCACCGCGAAGGCGCGCGGGGTCTCCACCGCCAGCGCCGGGCAGGTCCGCAAGGGGCTGTATGACGGGCGGCGGCAGTGGGAGGCCTTTGCCGATCAGCTGGCCCCGGTGCTGCCGATCCTGGCGCCGTGGATCGAGAAGTTCGGCTACAGCTGAAGCGGGTTGGGCGCGGCGAGGTCCAGCCCGATCGTGCCGGCGACGCTGCCGGCCCAGGCGGTGACCTTGTCGATCTCGTCGGCATGGGCGGCGCGCACCGCGGCATAGTCGGCGGCGCGGCGGGCCGGATCGTAATCGGCACCGCTTTTCGAATGGCGGGTGAAGGCCGGGCCGGCGGCCACCTCGGCGGCTGCGGCGGCATCGAGCGCCAGCCCGTAGTGCCCGGCAACCGCGATCAGCGCCCGGGCCGGATCGGCCAGCAGGCTTTCCGAATCGAGGCTGGCGAGGCGCGGGCCGACCCGCCCGGCCAGGCCCTGCATCATCTGCAACTGCGCCAGCCAGCCCACCGCTGCGACCTGCAGGTCGGACTGGCGGAAGTGATCCTCCATCGTCATCCCGAGATCAAAGCCGCGCGCGGTGATGAAGGCCTCGAGCAGTTCGCGCACCCACAGCCGGCACCACAGCCCCTTGCGCGCCACCGATACCAGGAAGGTCTCGAGCGGGGCGTAGAGGAACAGCGCCCGGGCCCCCGGGCGCACCGCCATCAGCAGCGGGGCGAAGGGATTGACGAGGTTCGAGGGCTTGGCGACCACCGCCTCGCCCGGGGCGAAAGGCCGGCCGAGCAGCCGGGTGGCCAGATCGGCCAGCCGCGCCACCTCGCGCGGGGAACCGCCGCGCTTGTGCAGCCCGGTGATGTCGTTGAACAGCATCGGTTCGCTCAGCCCCATGGCCAGCCCGGGCCGGTCGAGCGCGCTGACCAGCTGGGTCGAGCCGCAGAAGGCGGCATGGAACAGGAAATGCAGCGGCGGATCGGCTGGCAGGGCCAGCGCCGCCTCGGCCGCAACGTCGCCCAGCACCGGGCGCGCGCCGACGTATTCGTCGCTGAGGAACGGCCCTTCGCGGTGCGCGGCGCGGGGCAGCGCGATCATCCGGAAGGCATCCGCCCCTTCGACATAGCGGTGGGCGAAGGCCGCGGGATCGGTGACGGACAGGGCGTTGGGCGGGCTCACGCGGCAGGTTGTAGGGCCGGGGCCGGGCGGGGGCAAGCGCGCCCGGGCCCGGCTTGCCGAGCCCGGTCCGCCGGGCTATCCCGTTGATATGACGAACCCGGCAGACAGCGGCGCGGCGCAGGTGGCCCAGGCGGCCAACGCCGAGGGCATGGCGGCGATGCGCGATGGGCGCTTTGCCGAGGCAGCGGCGGCCTTCCGCCGCGCGGCGACGGCCGATCCCGGTGCGCTGCCTCTGTGGTCGAACCTGGCCCATGCCTGCCGGATGCAGCGCGACGGGGCGGGCGAGCGGGCCGCGCTGAACGCCGCGCTGGATATTGATCGCACCCATTTCCCCTCGCAACTGCGGATGGCCCAGCTGCTGCAGCGGCTGGGCGAGGAACAGGCCGCTTTCCAGGCCTGGCACGGGGTGCAGCTGCTGGTGGCGCAGATGCCGCCGCTGAGCGGGCAACTCGCCGCCGAGGTGGCCGATGGCGCGGCCTGGTGCGCCGAACTGCAGGCCCGCCTGTCCGGCGCGGCGGCAGGGGTGGTCAGCGCCCATACCCGCGAGGCCAGCGAGATGGAGGCGCGGCGGATCAAGGCCTTTGTCGATGTCGCGCTGGGCCAGCGGCAGGTGTTCCACAACGAATGCGCCGGCACCTATTACCCCTTCCTGCCGGCCGACGAGTATTTCGACCGGGGGCATTTCCCGTGGCTCGACCAGCTCGAGGCCGGGCACGCGGCGATCCGCGCCGAACTGGAAGGGCTGATCGCCGGGGGGCAGGACCTGCTGCGCCCCTATGTGCGGATGGAGGCCGGCAACCCCGCCAGCAAGTGGGATGCGCTGGACCACTCGCTCGACTGGTCGGCCTGCTTTCTCTACGAATATGGCCGGCCCAACCAGCCGGTGCTCGATCGCTGCCCGGAAACCGCCAGGCTGCTGGCCAGCCTCCCGCTGGCGCAGATTCCCGGCCGGGCGCCCAATGCCTTCTTCTCGCTGCTGGCCCCGCACAGCCACATCCCGCCGCACACCGGGGTGACCAACACCCGGGCGATCATCCACCTGGCGCTGATCGTCCCGCCGGGCTGCGGTTTCCGGGTTGGCGGGGAAACGCGCGAATGGGTCGAGGGCAAGGCCTTCGCCTTTGACGATTCGATCGATCACGAGGCGTGGAACGGTTCGGACCAGCTGCGCGCGGTGCTGATTATCGACACCTGGAACCCGCACCTGACCGAGCGCGAACGGGCCGCCATCGCCGACTATTTCGCGGTGGCCGACCGGACGCTGGCCGCTTCGCCCGGCGGCTGAGGGCTTGGCGGGGGCGGCTGACCGCTTGCCGGCGCCGGCCTCTTGGGTTAGCCATGGGGCGATGGCCGCCCAGCGTGCCGCCCGTGGGAGAACAACCATGCTATCCCATTACCTTGTGATCGCCGCCGGGGCCTTGACCGTGACCACCACCCCCGTGCCCGCCAGCGCGCCGGTGGTGGTGCCGGTCGATCCCCAGCACATGACCATCAGGGAAATTCGCGCGTACAATGCCTTGCTGCCGCGCAGCGATCCCGCCTACATCCGCTGCATCCATCAGGAGCAGATCGGGTCGCTGGTGCAGACCAACTACATCTGCCACACCAACCGCGAATGGGCCCGGCTGGAAGACATCGCCAACCAGAATGCCCGCGACTCGATCGATGCGATGAGCCGCAAATCGACCAACGACCGCTGATTGCCGGATACCGCCACCGCTTCCCCCCGCCTGCCGGAGACAACCGATGTTCCTGCCTTTCCTGCTGCTCGCCGCCACGCCGCTGACCGTCACCGTCACCCCGGTGCCTGCCAGCGCACCCGCGGCCGCCCCGGTCGATCCGACCCATATGACCGGCAAGCAGATCCGCGAATACAACGCCAACCTGCAGCGCAGCGATCCCAACTACATCCGCTGCGTCAGCCAGGAGCAGATCGGCTCGCTGGTGCAGTCGAACTACGTCTGCCACACCAACCGGCAGTGGACCGAAATCGAGGAAGCGGCGAACAAGAACGCCCGCGACACCGTTGATGCGATGAGCCGCCAGTCGACCAACGGGCGCTGAGTCGGGCGGTTCGGGTTCAGTTGGGCAGCCGCATCACGCGGTGGCCCGGCTGGCCATCGATGGTGGCGAAGAAGCTGCCGAAGGCCGCGGTGACGATCTGGACCTTGACGCCACGGCGGGCCGAAACCTCGGGCCCGTCGGTCTGCAGCCAGCGGCTGCCATCCTCCAGCACGATCACCTGCGAGCCATCGGCGCGGCTGCGCACCTCGGCCAGGGTGGTGTCGATCGCCTTGATCTCGACATCGTCGTTGTTGCCGAACAGCTTCACGTGCGGCACCGAAAAGCCGAACAGGCTGCGCTTGGCGGCCTTGGCCTCGGCGCGGTCAACCACCATCACCTCGTGCTTTTCGTAAGCCTTGGCAAAGGCCCCGGCGGCATTGTCGTAGCAGGCCAGGCGCTGGGCCGGATCGGTGATCGGCTGGCAGGCGAGCAGCGCCTTGACCGGCGCCGCCGGCGGGGCATCGGCCGGGGCCGGGGTGCGGGCCGTGGCGCCCGGGGCGGCGAGGGCCAGCGCCAGCAGCACGGCGGCGGGGCGGCGGAAGCTCGGGTTCATCGGCGGCGCTCCTTGTTGTCCCGCCGGGCTGACACAATCGCCGGGATGCGTCAATCGCGGCGGCAGGCGGCAATCGACAGCACCGGCCCCGGCTGATAGTTCCGCTGCCATGGCCGACCGCGATACCCTTGCCCGCCTGCTGGCCGCACCCGAACGGGCCAGCGCCGACCAGCTTTACGGCGTGGCGCTCGATGCGCTGGACCATGGGCTGGAGGCCGAGATCGTCGCGGCGCTGGGCCCGCGCCTCGCGGGGGGCGGGGCGGGCGACTATCGGCTGTGGCAGGTGCTGGGGCTGGCCGAACGCCAGCGGCTCAATTCGGCCGAGGCCGAGGCGGCCTTTGCCCGGGCCCATGCCCTTGCCCCCGGCAATGCGCTGATCGCCCATAGTTTGGCGCGCAGCCGGCTGGAGGGCGGGCGGCCCGATGTTGCCGCCTTCGATGCCGCGCTGGCGCTGGCGCCGGGCGACATGGGCATAGTCCAGGGGCGGATGCTGGCCATGCTGGCGGGCGGCGAGGGGCCGCGCGCGCTGGCCGAGCTGGGCGCGCTGCTGGGCACCCGGCGTGACTGGTTCGACGGGCACCTGCTGTGGGCCAAGCTGGCCGCGATCGTCACCCCCGGGGGGGATCGCTACGCCCCGCTGCGCCGGGCCCTGGCGCGCTATCCGGCCGATCCGCAGCTGCACTGGGTGGCGCTGTGGCTGGCGCTGCTGCTGAAGGACTGGGCCGTGGCGCGTGACTGGCTGGGGCCGGCGCGGGCGGCGATCGGGGCGCGGCCCGAACTGACCCGGATCGAGGCCATCGTCCTCTCCGAAACCGGCGATCTGGCGGGGGCGGAGGCGCGCTTTGCCAGCCTGCCGCCACCGGCCAGCGCCGAGGAACTGCCCGGGCCGATCAGCAACCTGATCCGCCAGGGCCGGCTGGAGGAAGCCGCGCGGTTGGCCGAGACCCGCTTTGACGGGCCGCAGGACATCCAGCTGTGGCCGTTCCGCAGCCTGCTGTGGCACGCGCTGGGCGATCCGCGCTGGGAATGGCTGGAGGGCGACGAGCGGCTGATCGCGACCTATGACCTCTCGGTTGAAATCGGCGATCTGGATGCGCTGATCGCCTGCCTCCACCGCCTGCACGACGCCGCCGGTGCGCCGGTGGGCCAGTCGGTGCGTCAGGGCGGGCAGACCGACGGGCACCTGTTCGCCCGCAACGAGCCCGAAATCCGCACCCTGCGCGCTGCGATCGATCGCGCGGTGGCGCAGCATTGCGCCCGGCTCCAGCCGCCGGTTGCGGGCCACCCGACCCGGATCGCC
>JAFECL010000074.1 GCA_018242165.1 Pseudomonadota bacterium | reverse complement strand
GCCAGATAGTTGGCCTCGGCATTGCGCAGGAAGCCGAAACCGTCGGGCAGCACCTCGATGGTGCCCTGGCCGACGATTTCCTCGCCCTCTTCAGCCAGTTCCTTGAGGATAGCGAAGATCAGATCCTGCCGCCGCAGGGTCGAGGCGCTTTCAACCTCAAGCTCTTCGGCCATCTCGACCAACTCGGCCGAGGTCTTGCGCTTCAGTTCGTTCAAATGCATGGTATTGTTATTCCGTTATTTTCTTTGGTTCGGCCGACCGGTCTAGGGGCTTGGAGAAAGCGGACCGTGGCAGGGCATCATGGCGCGCCGCCGATGTCGGGAAGGTGGCAGGAATAGGCGCGAATGGCTGCGCGGTCAATCGGCGTGCTCAGAACGGCCGCACCACCACCAGCACCACGATCAGCGCGGCGGCCAGCCCGGGCACCTCGTTCAGCATGCGCAGCTGGCGGCCGCTCAGCCGCCGCTCGCCCCTCGCCAGCGCGGTGGAATAGTTGGCCAGCCAGACATGGTAGAACGATAGGCCGAAGACCGCCGCCAGCTTGAGGTGGAACCAGCCCTGGGCAAAAGCCCCGGTCCGCACCGCCAGCGTCAGGCCCAGCAGCCAGACAATGGTGATCGATGGCCACATGATGATCTTGAGCAGCTTGCCCTCGCGCTCGATCCAGCGCGCTTCCTCGGGGCTGCCGGGCTCAGCTTCCTGATGATAGACGAAATAGCGCGGCAGCATGAACAGGCCGGCCATCCAGAAGATCACGAAGATGATGTGCCCGGCCTTCAGCCACAGGTAGGTCATGGTCAGAATCCATTCCATGGCGGCAGATATAGCATCGCCGCCGGCTGCTTCCAGATCACCGCCGCCAGGCGCGGACCAGCGCCAGCAGTTGCTCGACGTGTTCGATCGGCGTGAACTGGCCGATCCCGTGACCGAGGTTGAAGACATGGGGGCGCCCACGGAAGGCATCGAGAATGCCGGTGGCGCGGCGTTCCAGCTCGGTTCCGCCCGCCAGCAGCAGCAGCGGATCGAGGTTGCCCTGCACCGGCATGCCGTCGGGCAGGTTGCGATGGGCCCAGCGCGGATCGATCGTTTCATCGATGCCCACGGCATCCACCCCGGTCTCGCGGGCATAGGCGGCCAGCTTTTCGCCAGCGCCCTTGGGGAAGCCAATGATCGGCACCTCAGGATGGCGCGCCTTCACCGCCCGGACGATCGCGGCGTTGGGGGCGATGACCCAGCGGGCGAATTCCGCCGGGGCCAGGCTGCCTGCCCAGCTGTCGAACAGCTGGACCGCCTCGGCACCAGCCTCGATCTGGCCGCAGAGGTAATCGATGGTCACCGCCACGATCGCGTCGACAATTGCCTGGAACGCCGCCGGATCGCGATAGGCATAGGCCCGGGTTTCGTGCTGGTCGCGGCTGCCTTCGCCGGCGACCATATAGGTCGCCACGGTCCATGGGCTGCCGGCAAAGCCCAGCATGGTCCGTCCCGAACCCAGCGCGGCCCGCACCAGCCGCACCGTCTGATAGATCGGTGCCAGCCGTTCGGGCACCATCGCCAGACTGTCGAGCGCAACGTCGACCAGCCGGGGCGACAGGCGCGGCCCTTCGCCGGCCAGGAATTCAAGGTTCTGGCCCATCGCATAGGGCACGATCAGGATGTCGGAGAACAGGATCGCCCCGTCGAACCCGAAGCGGCGGATCGGCTGCAGGGTGATCTCGGCGGCGGCCTCGCTGTCATAGACCAGGGCCAGGAAACCACCCTTGGCCGCGCGCAATTGGCGGTATTCGGGCAGATAGCGCCCTGCCTGGCGCATCAGCCAGACCGGTCGCCGCGCCTCTTGGTTTCCGCGCAGGGTATCGAGCAACAAACCAGGCATGGGTCTCAGGATTCCTACAATAATGAATCTATGAATCAGGTTGTTGTATGTAGTTGGCCCTGTGGATTGCGGGGATGGCGCGGCCATGCCCGATTTATCCCGCGCTGGCCAGAGCCACCTGCCATTCGAATCGCCGCGCTGGCGCGTCAATGCCGACTTATCCCGCCAATCCCCAGCCTGTGCACAACCCGTTTCGCCTGTCGACAGCCATCCCTGGCGCGTGCCGGCAATGGGCATGGATTGCCACCTCGAAGTTGTCAGCCCGCCCATCCCGTGGTTTATGCGGCACATTGTCCACAAGCTCACCGGTCGCCATGCCCCGCCTCCATCTCCACCTTGTCTCGGACTCGACCGGCGAAACGCTCGAGATGATCGCCAAGGCGGCGCTGGCGCAGTTCGAGGGCTCCGACGTCACCCGCCACTTCTGGCCGATGGTCCGTTCGCGCCAGCATCTCGAGCGGATCCTGGCCGACATTGCCGCCAACCCGGGGCTGGTGCTGTTCACCCTGGCCAGCCAGGACATCCGCACCGCGCTCGAGGCGCACTGCCGCGCGCAGGACTGGCGGGCGATTTCCGCGCTTGATGCCGTGGTCGTTGCGCTCGAGGGGTTGCTCGGCCAGCAGGCCCATGCCCGCCCCGGCCGCCAGCACGCGATGGATGCGGCCTATTTCGCCCGGGTCGAGGCGATCCAGTTCACCATCGCCCATGATGATGGCGTCGCCTGGGAGGATTGGGAACAGGCCGATATCCTGCTGGCCGGTGTTTCGCGCAGTTCGAAGACGCCAACCAGCATCTACCTCGCCAATCGCGGTTACAAGGTTGCCAATATCCCCATCGTGGTCGAAAGCCCGCCGCCGGCCGCGCTCTATGCCCTGAAGCACCCGCTGGTGGTCGGCCTCACCACCGCGCCGGAACGGCTGGTGCAGGTGCGGCGCAACCGGCTGCTGTCGCTCAACCAGGCGCCCGATACCGCCTATGTCGATGGCGATCAGGTAACCCGCGAGGTGCAATATGCCCGGCGGATGTTCGCCGATAACGGCTGGCCGGTGATCGACGTCACCCGCCGCTCGATCGAGGAAACCGCCGCGGCGGTGATTGCCCTCTACAACGAGCGCCGTCCCGCCGCCGGGGCGCAGGATGGGGCCAAGCCGATCTGACATGGCGCTGGTCCTCGCCTCGAAGAGCGCCTCGCGGCGGATGATGCTCGATGCGGCCGGGGTGGCCTATCGGTGCCAGCCCGCCGATATCGACGAGCGCGCGGTGGAAGCCGGGCTGGGCGCGGCCGAGCCCGGCGCCGTGGCGCTGGCCCTGGCGGAAGCCAAGGCGGGCGCGGTGGTGGCCCCGGGCGATCTGGTGCTTGGCTCGGATTCGCTGGTGATCTGCCACGGGCGGCGCTTCGACAAGCCGGCCAGCCGTGCCGATGCCGCCGCGCATCTGCGCTGGTTTTCGGGGCGGACGATGGAACTGCACAGCGCCGCCGCGCTGCTCCGCGATGGCGCGGTGGTGTGGCGCCATGCCGATTGCGCCCGGCTGGTGGTGCGCGAGCTGTCCGACGCCTTCATCGACCAGTATCTCGATGCCGAATGGCCCGAGGTAGGCCATTGCGTGGGGGTCTTCCGCATCGAGGGCAGGGGCGCGCACCTGTTCGAGCGGATCGAGGGCAGCCAGTTCACCGTGCTGGGCATGCCGCTGCTGCCGCTGCTGGGCGGGCTGCGCCAGTTGGGGGAATTGACGTCATGACCCGCGCTTACGCCGAAGTGATCGGCGATCCGATCGCCCAGTCGAAAAGCCCAGCGATCCATGGCTTTTGGCTGGAAAAGCTGGGAATCGATGCCGATTACCGCGCGGCCCATGTCCGGCCCGAGGGGCTAGCCGACTATCTGGCCGCGCGCCGCGCCGATCTCGCCTGGCGCGGTTGCAATGTCACCATGCCGCACAAGCAGGCGGTGATGCCGCTGCTCGATTCGGTCGAGCAGCCGGCGGCGCGGGTCGGGGCGGTCAACACCATCTGCCCGGCCTCCGATCGCCTGCTCGCTGGCCAGAACACCGATGTTGCCGGC
>JAFECL010000073.1 GCA_018242165.1 Pseudomonadota bacterium | reverse complement strand
GCGCCCGAAGGCTCGCGCCTGCTCGACCGCACGGTGGCCAGCAGCGACAAGCGGCTGGTGATCTATCCCGGCCTCTACCACGAGATTTTCAACGAACCCGAAGGCCCGGCGGTGCTCGACGAGGTGGTCGGTTGGATCGAGGCCCATCTCGGGCAGGGAGGCACGGCATGATCTGGGTGCTCTATGTGCTGGGCGCGCTGATCGGCGCGCTGCTGCTGGCCTACATGCTCGCCCCGGCGATGCTGCTTGGCGGGCTTTACGCGCTGGCCCGCCGCAAGGCCGGGCTGGCCCGCAAGCTGGCGCGCTTCGACGGGGCGGAGTGGCCCTATCTCGAAGGCGGCAACCCCGCTGGCCCGCCGCTGATGATGGTCCACGGCTTTGGCGGCGACAAGGATAACTGGACGATGTACGCGCCGTGGCTGACGGCGCGCTATCGCCTGATCTGCCCCGATCTGCCCGCCTTTGGCGAGGCGCCGGCCGATCCCACGCGCGATCATTCGGGGGTGGCCCAGGCCGAATGGCTGGCCCGCTTCATGACCGCGCTGGGGGTGGAACGCGCCCATGTCGGCGGCAATTCGATGGGCGGCTACATCGCCCTGCTGTTCACCCTGGCCCACCCCGCACGGGTTACCAGCCTGACGCTGGTCAACAACGCCGGCGCCCTGGGGGCGCACCCCAGCGAGCTGCAGGTGATGGTCGAGGCCAACCCCGCCGCCTCGCCGCTGGTGCCGCGCGATCTGGCCGATACCCGGCGGCTGATGGATTTCGTCGTCGCCCGGCCCCGGCCGATGCCGGCGGGCTTCCTCAAGGTGTTCCTCGCCCGCTTCCAGGCCCGCGCCGGGCTGCTCGACAGTGTCTTCGCCCGGCTGGTCGACGATATGCTCAACCATCCGCTCAACGCCCGGCTGGGCGAGGTGACGGCGCCGACGCTGATCATCTGGGGGCGGCACGACCGGCTGATCGACGTTTCCTGCGCCGAGGCGCAGCATCAGGGCATTGCCGGCAGCGAACTGGTGGTCTTCGACGATCTGGGCCACGTGCCGATGATCGAGGCGCCCCGGCGCATGGCCATGGCGCAACTGGATTTCCTCAACCGGCAGTGACGCGAAAGGGGCCGCGATGGAGCTGAAGGTCGGCCTGCTGGGCGGGGGCAGCTGGGGGACGACGGTGGCCGCCGTGGCCGCGCGCAACGCGCCCGTGATGCTGTGGGCCCGCGATGCCGAGACGGTCGAGGATATCAACCGCCACCGCCGCAACAGCCGCTATCTGCCCGATGCCGTGCTGCCCGCGACGCTGCGCGCCAGCCACGATCTGGCCGAAGTGGTGGCACAGGCCGACGTGGTGGTGATGGGGGTGCCCAGCCACGCCTTCCGCGCCGTGCTGGGCGAGGTGGCGCAGCACATCCGCCCGTGGGTGCCGGTGATCAGCCTGACCAAGGGCCTCGAACTGGCCAGCGGCAAGCGGATGAGCGAGCTGATCGTCGAATGCCTGCCGGGCCACCCGGTGGGGGTGCTGACCGGCCCGAACCTGGCGCGCGAGGTGATGGCCGGGCAGGCGGCGGCCAGCGTCATCTCGATGGAGGATGCGATCATCGTCCGCCGGCTGCAGGCGCTGTTCCACTCCGGCCTGTTCCGCGTCTACACCAATACCGACCTTGTCGGCTGCGAACTGGGCGGGGTGCTGAAGAACATCATCGCCATCGCGGTGGGGATGGGCGACGGGCTGGGGGCGGGGGACAATACCCGCTCGGCGCTGATCACCCGGGGGCTGGCCGAGATCACCCGGCTGGGCGTGGCGATGGGCGGCCAGGCCGCGACCTTCGCCGGGCTGACCGGGATGGGCGACCTGATCGCCACCTGCACCAGCCCGCTCAGCCGCAACCGCCATGTCGGGGTGCAGCTGGGGCAGGGGCAAAGCCTCGATGCGATCATCGCGGCGATGAACCAGGTGGCCGAAGGGGTGAAAAGCGCGCCGACCGTGGTGCGGCTGGCCGAGGCCCACGGGATCGAGATGCCGATCAGCCGCGACGTGCACGATGTGCTGCAGGGCCGCCGCAGCCCCGGCGAGATCTTCCGCGGCCTGCTGCGGACCAGCGCCGGGAGCGAGGCCGAAGCGGGCTGACCCGACGCCGCTAAACCAGCCGCGCCGCCTCGCCGCCCAGTTCGGCGAAATAGCGCGCCATGGTGTCGGCGGCCTTGTCGGTCAGCGCGATGAAGGCGCGGCGCCGGTCGGTTTCATCTTCCACCCGTTGCAGCAGTCCGGCCTCGGTCATCTGGCCGATCCAGCGCAGCGCCGTGGTGGGCGGCACCCCGCTGGCGATGCACAGGCTGGTGACCGAGACGCGGGTATGTTCCGCCCGCGCCGCGGTCAGGTCGAGCAGCATGTCCCAGGCCGGATCGGCGAACAGCTCGCCATCGAAGAACCGCGCGCGGGCCTGCCGCTGGCGGATGATCCGCCGCACCAGCCGGGGATCGGGCAGCGCCGGGCGGAGGTTGCGCAGCAGCCGGTCCTCCGCGCCTTCGCCGCTGCCGGCAAAGCTGCGGCGCGGGCTTTCGAAGCGGAAGGCGCTGGCCGGCGGGGCGCCGGCCTCGGGCCCGGCGATCCGGTCCATCCGCTCGGCCAGCGTGTTGACCTGTTCCGCCAGGCGCAGCAGCACCAGCCGGTCTTCCTCCGACAGTTCGCGCACCCGCCGCCCGGGCAGGCGGGCCAGCACCTGGCCCAGCGCCACCAGCCGCTCGGCCCGGCCGGGATCGACCAGGATCTGCGGGGCCGACTGATCGAGGCAGGCGAAAACGTCATCCAGCGCGGCAACGCTGGTCGACACCACCAGCATCGCACCGGCATGGGCGGCGCGCAGATCGAGCCGGGCCAGCGCGGCCAGGCTGGCGCCATCGACCGTGGGGCAATCGACCAGCACCACTTCGCCCAGCGGGCGGGCGGCGCTATCGTGCAGCGCGCCCAGGCCATCGGCCTGGACCACGCGGAACCCCGCCCCCTCGGCATCGTCGCGCAACTGGTCGCGCAGGTGGGGGCGATCGGCAAAGACCGACAGCGCCAGCCGCAGCCCGGCGGCATCGCTGGCCGGCGCCGCATAGGCGAAGTCATCGACAGGGGGGGCGTATTGAAGCTGGGCCATGGCGGTATCTCCCGCGAATCTACCTAGACCATGGCTAGAACAAACGTGAACTTAGTCAAGACATATATGGAACAATACAAGATCAAGGCAGGATTTCGATCGGGGTTCCATCGGCCACCACCTGCCACAACAGGTCGATTTCATCGTCAGCCAGGGCAATGCAGCCCTCGGTCCAGTCGCCGGGGGCGCGGCCCGGGCCGGGCCAGTCGTTGGGCTGGCCGTGGAGGAACAGCGCCCCGCCGGCGCGCCGGCCATGGGCACGGGCATAGGCCAGATCGGCCGGCGCGGGGTACGAGATGTGCAGCGCGCGGTGATAGGCGCTGTCCGGATTGGCGCGGTCGATCACATAGCGCCCTTCGGGGGTGCGGCCATCGCCCAGGAAATGCTTCGGCCCCAGCGGCTCCGGCCCCAGTTGCAGCCCGGCGATGGTCAGGGTGCGGCGCCCGGCGGTGTAGAGTTCCAGCGTGCGCGCACCCTTGTGGACCACGACAAGGTCGGCCGGGGGCACCACCTGCGGGGCCGGCGGCGAGGCAACGGGAGCTTCGGCCAGCGCGGCGGGGGCGGCGAGCAGGAACAGCAGGGCCGCGCCGCGCCGCATCGGGTTCAGTCCGTGAACGGATCGCGCACGAGGATGGTGTCTTCGCGCTCGGGGCTGGTAGAGACCAGCGCCACCGGGCATTCGATCAGTTCCTGCACCCGGCTGATGTATTTGATCGCCTGCGCCGGCAGATCGGCCCAGCTGCGCGCGCCGGCGGTGGTGCCGGCCCAGCCTTCCATTTCCTCGTAGATCGGCTCGACGCTGGCCTGATCGGCGGCGTGGGCGGGGAAGTAATCGAGCACCTTCCCATGCAGGCGATAGCCGGTGCAGATCTTCACTTTCTCGAACCCGTCGAGCACGTCGAGCTTGGTCAGCGCAATCCCGGTCACGCCGCTGATCGCGCAGCTCTGCCGCACCAGCACCGCGTCGAACCAGCCGCAGCGGCGCTTGCGGCCCGTTACGGTGCCGAATTCGTGGCCGCGTTCACCCAGCCGCTGGCCGGTCTCATCCTCCAGCTCGGTGGGAAAGGGGCCGCTGCCCACCCGGGTGGTATAGGCCTTGACGATCCCCAGCACGAAGCCGGTGGCGCCGGGCCCGAGGCCCGATCCGCTGGCGGCGGTGCCCGAAACGGTGTTGCTGCTGGTGACGAAGGGATAGGTGCCGTGATCGACATCGAGCAGCACGCCCTGCGCGCCCTCGAACAGGATCCGCGCCCCGGCCTTCTTCACCGTGTTCAGCCGCTTCCACACCGGGGCGGCGAATTGCAGCACATAGGGGGCGATGGCCTTCAGCTCGGCAACCAGCGCCGCCCGGTCGACCGGGGGCTGGCCAAAGCCGGCGCGCAAGGCATCGTGGTGGGCGCAGAGCCGGTCGAGCTGCGGGCCAAGATCGTCGAGGTGCGCGAGGTCGCAGACCCGGATCGCGCGGCGGCCCACCTTGTCTTCATAAGCGGGGCCGATGCCGCGCCCGGTGGTGCCGATCTTGCCGGCGCCGGCGGCCGCCTCGCGCAGCGCGTCGAGATCGCGGTGGAGCGGCAGGATCAGCGGGCAATTGTCGGCCACCGCGAAGTTCTCGGTGGTGATCGCCACGCCCTGGCCTTCCAGCTTCTCAATCTCGGCCTTGAGGTGCCACGGATCGAGCACCACCCCGTTGCCGATGATCGACAGCGTGCCGGTAACGATCCCCGAAGGCAGCAGGCTCAGCTTGTAGGTCTGATCGCCCACCACCAGCGTGTGCCCGGCATTGTGCCCGCCCTGAAAGCGGACCACGGCATCGGCCCGGCTGGCCAGCCAGTCGACGATCTTGCCCTTGCCCTCATCGCCCCACTGAGCGCCGATTACGGTGACGTTGGCCATCTTGGATAAAGCCCTACCCCTGCCGGGTTGACCCACGGGCGCCCTTCGACAGGACTCGGCGCAAGGGGCGTGGCGGTGGGCCGGAACGCGCCGGCCCGCTGTGCGCCGCGCGGGTTAGGCGCGGGGGTGGGGGGAGTCAAGGTGCCGCGAAGGGTTTGGCGGCAAAGCGCGTTGGGCTCTGGCGCAGGGCGCTTGCCTGCGCCATGTTCGCCGCCGGAGGTTGCCCGATGTCCCAGTTTCCGTTCCGCCCCGCCCATGGCCTGTTGCTGGCCCCGATCCTGGCCCTGGCGCTGACCACGCCGGCCCACCCGCAGGCCGCGCGCGGCAAGCTGTTGCAGCAGTGGATGGCGCGCCGGGCCCAGGCCAATGATGCCAATGCCCCCGCCGTGGCGGCGGCGCGCACCCTGGCCTATGGCGCCGATCCGAAGCAGGTGCTCGATTACTGGCCGGCGGCGGGTGGTGCCAAGCGGGCGCCGCTGGTGCTGTTCGTCCACGGCGGGGCCTGGTCGATGGGCGACAAGGCGACCGCCACCGGTAAGTGGAAGCCGGCGCACTTCCCCGCCGCCGGCTATGCCTTCGCCAGCATCGACTATCGGCTGGTCCCGCAGGTGCGGGTGGAGGACGAGGCCGCCGATGTCGCCCATGCCCTGCGCTATCTGCTCGACCATGCCGCCGAACTGGGCATCGATCCCGGCCGGGTGGTGCTGATGGGCCATTCGGCGGGCGCGCACCTGGTCGCGCTGGTCGGCACCGACGAGCAATACCTGCGCGGCGCCGGCCTGAGCCTGGCCAGCGTGAAGGGGGTGATCCCGCTCGACGGGGCGGGCTATGACGTGCCGCGGCAGATGGGCGGCAATGCCCCGCGCCTGCTCCAGCAGAAGTACGAGGCGGCGTTCGGCAATGATCCGGCGCGCCAGCGGGCGCTCTCGCCCACTTTCGCGGCGGCGGCAGACCGGGGGCGGCTGCCGCCCTTCCTGTTGCTGCACGTCCAGCGCCCCGATGGCATCGCCCAGGCCGAAGAGCTGGAAGGCGCGCTGAAGGCCGCCGGCGCCGAGGTGCAGCGGCAGGGCTTTCCGGGCGAGGGGCTGGCCGGCCACGGCGAGATCAACCGGCGGATCGGCGATCCGGCCTATCCCGCCACCCCGGTGATCGATGCCTGGCTGAAACGGCTGCTGGCCGGCTGACCCGGCGGCAAAGGTTGCCGCGCCATTAACCATAAGACTTAAACTGTTCGGCCCCCCGTCGTTCTCGGGCTTGGCGTTAGTGTCGGCCATCCGGCTGCCACCCGCCAGGCAACTTCATGGGGGGTAGAACCATGACCGTGATCAATACCAACACCAACGCCACCCGGGCGGCGAACGCCTCGAACGCGGCGACCCAGATGGTGGGTAACGCGATGGAGCGCCTGTCGACCGGCAAACGCATCAACAGCGCAATGGACGATGCCGCCGGCCTCGCCATTTCGACCAGCATGACCGCCCAGATCAACGGCATGCAGCAGGGCATCCGCAATGCCAACGACGGCATCTCGCTGGCGCAGACCGCCGAAGGCGCGCTGACCGAGGTGACCAACATGCTGCAGCGCGTCCGCGAACTGGCCGTGCAGAGCGCCACCGGCACCTATCAGTCGAGCGACCGCACCAACATGCAGCAGGAAGTCACCGCGCTGACCACGCAGATCGGCTCGGTGCTGTCGAACACCCAGTTCAACGGCAACACCCTGTTCAGCACGACGGCCGGTACCAACCTGACCTTCGTCATCCAGGCTGGCGCCAACAGCAGCGATACCATCACCCTGACCAGCAACGCGATCGACGGCACCAAGATCAACGCCGCCGCGCTCGACGTGACCACGGCGGCCAAGGCCACCACCACGATGGCCAATGTCGATACCGCGCTGGCTGCGGTCTCGTCCACCGCTGCCGGGTTCGGTGCGGGTGAATCGCAGCTCCAGTCGGCGGTCAACAACCTGACCAACGATGCGGTCAACCTTGGCGATGCCAAGTCGCGGATCACCGATGCGGACTATTCCTCGGAAGCGACCGCGCTGGCCAAGGCCCAGATCCTCTCGCAGGCTTCGACCGCGATGATCGCCCAGGCCAACCAGAGCCAGCAGAACGTGCTGTCGCTGCTGAAGGGCTGATCTTTCCCGGGCCTGGCGGGGCAGCCTCCGCCTTGGCAAGGGGCGGCGCAGGGGGCAGGAAGGGGGCATGGTGCCGCCTTCCGCCCCCGCTGCCGTTCTGCCGCCCGAACTGGCCGGCTGGTTCGCCGCGCGCGGCTGGGTGCTGCGCCGCCACCAGGCCGAACTGCTGGGCCATGGCGGCCACGCGCTGGTCATGGCCGATACCGGCGCGGGCAAGACGCTGGCCGGCTTCCTCCCCACCCTGGCGGCTTTCTGCCCTTCGGTGCTGGCTGGCCGGGCGCCGCCGCAAGGGCTCCACACCCTCTACGTCTCGCCGCTGAAGGCGCTGGCCCACGATGTGCGGCGCAACCTGCTGGCCCCGGTCGAGGTGCTGGGCCTGCCCTGCCGGATCGAGGCGCGCAGCGGCGATACCCCTTCGGCCCGCAAGGCCCGCCAGCGCGCCGATCCGCCGCAGGTGCTGCTGACCACGCCCGAATCGCTCTCGCTGCTGCTTTCCTATCCCGAGGCCGAGGGGCTGTTCGCCGGTCTGCAGCGGGTGGTGATCGACGAGATCCACGCCTTTGCCCCCACCAAGCGCGGCGATCTGCTGGCCCTGTGCCTCGCCCGGCTGGCGCGGATCGCGCCCGGCGCGGCGCGGATCGGCCTGTCTGCCACCCTGTCGGACCCGGCGGCCTACCGCGCCTGGCTGGCCCCCGCCGGCATGGCCGATGCGGTGCGGCTGGTCGAGGGCGAGCCCGGCGCCCCGGCCCGCATCCATATTGCCCTGCCCGATGGCGAACGCGTGCCGTGGAGCGGCCATGCCGGGGCCTGGGCGGTGCCGCGGCTGATCGCGGCGATCAAGGCCCACCGCACCACGCTGGTCTTCACCAACACCCGCTTTCTGGCCGAATTCACTTTCGCCAAGCTGTGGGAGGCGAACAGCGAAAACCTGCCGATCGGCCTCCACCACGGCTCGCTCTCGACCGAGGCGCGGCGCAAGGTGGAAAGCGCGATGGCCATGGGCCAGCTGCGCGCGCTGGTCTGCACCGCCAGCCTCGACCTCGGGGTCGACTGGGGCGATGTCGATCTGGTGGTGCAGATGGGCGCGCCCAAGGGTTCGTCGCGGCTGCTCCAGCGGATCGGCCGCGCCAACCACCGGCTCGACCAGCCCAGCGAGGCGCTGCTGGTGCCCGGCAACCGCTTCGAATTCCTCGAGGCGCTGGCCGCCCGCGCCGCCGCCGCCGAAGGGGTGCGCGATGGCGAACAGTTCCGCCCCGGCGCCCGCGACGTGCTGGCCCAGCATGTGATGGCCTGCGCCTGCGCCGGCCCCTTCGACGCCGCGGCGCTGCTGGCCGAGGTGCGGCTGGCCCAGCCCTATCAGTGGCTGGACGAGGATGCCTGGGCGCGGGTGCTCGATTTCGTCGCCACCGGCGGCTACGCGCTCAAGGCCTATGACCGCTTCCGCCGCATTGCCCCGGGGCGCGACGGGCTGTGGCGGCTGACCCACCCCGAACGCGCCGCCCAGCACCGCCTGAACGCCGGGATCATCGTCGATGCCGAGATGATCGAGGTGCGTTTTCGCAACGGCCGCGCGCTGGGCAAGGTGGAAGAGATGTTCGCCGCCAGCCTCAAGCCGGGCGATACCTTCCGCTTCGCCGGGCTCGATCTCGAGGTGGAATCGTTGCGCGAAGGGGCGCTGCTGGTCCGCGCCGCGCGCCGCGCCGGGCAGATCCCCAGCTACATGGGCGCGCGCATCCCGCTCACCACCCACCTTGCCGAACGGGTCCAGGCCATGCTGGCCGATCGCGCCAGCTGGGCGATGTTGCCCGACGAGGTGCGCGAATGGCTGGAAATGCAGGCCTGGCGCTCACGCCTGCCGGCGCCCGGGCGGATGCTGGTCGAAAGCTTTCCCCACCAGCAGCGCGCCTACACCGCCTTCCACACCTTCGAGGGCTGGCCCGCCAACCAGACGCTGGGGATGCTGATCACCCGGCGGATGGAGGCCATGGGGCTGGGGCCGATGGGCTTCGTCGCCAGCGACTATGGCCTCGCCACCTGGGCACTGCGCCCGGTGGCCGATCCCGCCGCGCTGCTGGTGCCCGAAATCGCCACCCACGAATTCACCGCCTGGGTGCAGGACAGCTACCTGCTGCGCCGCGCCTTCCGCGAAGTGGCGGTGATCGGCGGGCTGGTCGAACGCCAGCACCCCGGCAAGCGCAAGTCGGGCCGGCAGGTGACCTTTTCGACCGACCTGATCTACGACGTGCTGCGCCGCTACGAACCCGATCACCTGCTGATCGAGGCCGCCTGGGCCGATGCCCGCGCCCGGATGACCGACCTCGACCGGGTTGGTGCGGTGCTCGAACGCGCCCAGGTCCACCTCGATCACGCCCGGCTCGATCGGGTCAGCCCGCTGGCGGTGCCGCTGCTGTCGATGATCGGGCGCGAAAGCCTGCCTGCCGGCCAGGCCGACGATCTGCTGCTGATCGAGGCCGAAAGCCTGGCCGCGCTGGCGATGCGCGGGGATGAGGTGGGGGAGGAAAGGGAGGATTAAGGGCGAGGGGAAGGGGCGTAGGATGAAGATGCGAGGGGGTTACCCCCTCGCTCTCCCCGGAACGTCTCCCGGCGTGGGCCTTGGGCTATGGCCGATCGTTGGCGTGCCATCGCCCCTGTCGATGGATTGAAGGCCGCTGCGCGGCAGGGTCTTGTCCTCCGTCCTGCCCGCCATCCCGGGCCAGCCGCTGATCCAGCCTGCCTTTGCCCCAACAGCAAAGGGGGCGGATTGCTCCGCCCCCTCGCAACGTTCCGTCGAACGAAACGGTTTGGTCTGGTTCGGCCCAGCTTATTCAGCTTTCCCGGCGTTGGCCGCCTTGCCGAAGCTGACGAACTGTTCGTTGCCGACGAACCCGAACTTGGTCACGCCCGAGGCCTTGATCACGTTCAGCGCATGCGCGGTGATTTCGTAACCGGCCTGCGGATCGGGCTGGAACTGCAGTTCCGGCTCGAGCGCCATGTGCTTGGTTTCGATCAGCAGACCCGCCAGCTGGTGTTCGTCGACCACGTTGCCGTTCCAGAGGATCTGGTTGGTCGGCGTGATCGTCACCTTGTTCTTGTCCGGCTTCACCTGGGTGTCAGGCGGCGGCGGATTGGGCGACGGGAGGTCGATATTGACCGCGTGGGTTGCGACCGGAATGGTGATGATGAACATGATGAGCAGCACGAGCATGACGTCGATCAACGGCGTCGTGTTCATTTCGCCCATCGGCTCGCCATCGTCCTTGCCGCCTGACATAGCCATAACTGATTACTCCGAATTCCGAATGGTGGTTCGCCAGCCCGATCAACCGTTGGGGTCGACCGGGTTGGTGATGAAGCCGACCGTCGGATAGCCCGACAGCTGGACGTTGTAGATCGCACCCGCGACGCAGCGCCACGGCGCGTTCACGTCGGCGCGGATGTGCACCTGCGGGATCAGCTCGGGGTTGGCCATCATCGCCGCCGGGCCGCCGGCGCGCTTCACGATGTTGTCCAGCCGCTTGTAGGCCAGATCGCGCAGTTCGTCCGAGTTCACCGGGGTGATGTTGTTGAAGTAGACCCGGCATTCGCCGCCACGGTTCGAACCGTCGTAGCCCGGATCGCCCGCGCTGCGCCCGCCGGCATCGGTGGTGGCCACCGAAAGCAGCAGGTTCTCGACCTTGTCCTTCGACTCGACCGAAACCATGATCGGCACCCGCAGCTTCTGGATCTGCTGGATCGCCACCGGCACCGCGATCAGGAAGATGATCAGCAGCACCAGCATCACGTCGACGAGCGGCGTGGTATTGATGTCGGACATGGGGCGCTCTGCTGCGCCCTCGCCGCCTACCGAAATCGCCATTGTATCATCCTATCCTTCTGGCGGAACCTGGCCGGGCTGGCTGGCCCGGCAGGGCCCCGCGAGACCGTGGGGCGGGCGGGCCGAAACCCGCCGCGCACCCGCGGCATTGGCGCATCTTACGGCTTGGGAGCGGGGGCCGCCGGCTTGGCCGGGGCAGCCTTGGCCGCGGCCGGAGCCGGGGTGGCAGGCTTGATCGCGCCCTTCGAGTTGATGTTCGCCTGCACGTCGACCGAGAACTTCGACAGCACTTCGGCGATCGCCTTGTTGCGGCCCTGCAGGTAGTTGTAGGCGAGCACCGCCGGCACCGCGACGAGCAGACCCATGGCGGTCATGATCAGCGCTTCACCGACCGGGCCGGCGACCTTGTCGATCGAGGCCGAACCGGCGATGCCGATGGCGATCAGCGCGCGGTAGATGCCGACCACGGTGCCGAACAGGCCGACGAACGGCGCGGTGGCGCCGACGGTGGCGAGGAACGGCAGACCCTTGGCGAGGTACGAGTTGATCGAACCTTCGGCGCGGGCCAGCGAACCGTGGACCCAGTCATGGGCGTCCATGGCGTCGGTCATCATGCCGTGGGTTTCTTCAGCCTTCAGGCCGGCTTCGGCGACGTCGCGGAAGGCCGAGTCCTTTTCCAGCTTGGCCACGCCCTCACGGATCGAGGCGGCGCGCCAGAAATTGCCCAGCTGGCCCGACTGCTTCATGATCTTGCCCTGTTCGATCCACTTGGTGAACAGGATGAACAGCGAACCCGCGAGCATGATGAACAGCAGGCCGGCGACGGTGTACGAAATGAACCCGCCCTGGTTCAGCGCCTCGAAGAAGCCGAACTTGTTCTGCGGGGCAGCACCGGCAGCGGGGGCGGCCTCAAGAATTTCAAGAACCATGGAATATTCCTCTCAATGCAATGCGTAAAATACAGTGGTGGATGGGGGGCGACGCGGGCCGCCTATTCGTCCTTGGGCAGCTTCCAGCGGACGCGGCCGCTATAGCTGCTGGCGGTCGGGTTGCCTTCGCCGTCGGTCCCCGGGTTGAACCGGGCGCGGCGCTGCAGCAGGGCGCAGGCCGCCGAATCGAGCGAGGCAACACCGCTGGAGCTGGTCACCTCGCACGAGGTGACGCGGCCTTCGGCGCTGACGCTCAGGCGATAGCCCGTGGTGCCTTCCTGGCGCCGACGATCCGCATCAGGCGGATAGTCGTCGTCGCTGATCCACGCACCGGGGTTGCCCTTGGGCGACGCCATCTTGGGCGTGAACCGCGGCGCCGGGGGCGCGGCCACGATCACCGGCGGCGGAGCCGGCGGCGGGGTTTGCACCGTCTGGATCACGGGCGGAGCAACCGCCACGTTGATCTTGACCGGGGGAGCCACCGGCGGCGGCATCTCGATCTTCTTGGGCGGCGGCGGCGGTGGCGTCTCCTTGGGTTTCTCTTCCTTCACATCGACGGTCGTCACCTTCTTGATCACCGCTTTCATGCCCGAATAGGCAAGACCGGAGACCAAGGCATAGCTGACGGCGGCGATAATCAGGCCAGATACGACGAACCCAGTGACGTTTTCACTCGTCCTGTCACGATCAACGTAAGACATTCAGCCTCATCACTCCAACCAAACTCCCGGGTAAACCCGGCCCACCCGTGAAAGCGCAAAGGCCCGCACGGTCGAATCTCATCTGTCTTATTCCACCCTGCAGAACAGCCCGGCCCCCGGGCAGTCCTGATCCGGTTGGCATGACGGGAAAGCAACCCTGTGCATCCATCATCCCAACGCGGCTTGCGGGCTATGTTTTGTATTGACCCGCAATCAGCCCGAGCTTTAACCGCGATCCCACCCCCGCGCAACGCCTTATCCGCACCAACCCATGGTTCACGACGGATTAACCCGGCGGGCGCTTTACCGGGCAGCGTCGAGGGCGAAGGCGATGGAAAAAGCACGGAATTCCGCGAAATTCAGCACCCGGGCCGGGCGGGGCCGGGCGGGCCTTGCGCGGCTGGCCGGGCTGGCGGCGCTGGCGCTCGTGCCGAATCGGGCCGCTGCCGTAACGGCGCTGGCGGCCGACCATCCGGCCTATGCCGATCTGGTCGATCTGGCCGATTCGGCGCCTCTGGTGCTGCGGGTCGAGCTGCGCAAGGTGGTGCCGGTCGAGCCCGAGCGAGCCGGGCGGATGCGGCCGGGCCGGGCCCGGGTCTATGTCGAGGCGCGGGTGCTCGATGCCCTGCGCGGCAGCCTTGCCGCGCCGCAGGTACGCTATCTGGCGGATGTGATGCTCGACGCGCGCGGGCGGGTGCCCAACCTTGGCAAGCAGGTTGCGCTGCTGGTCGCCCGGCCCGGCGCCGGCGCGATCGAGGGTTCGGGCAAGGAGGCCAGTGCTGAGATCCAGCTGGTCGCCCCCGATGCCCAGCTGTGGTGGGGGCAAGAGCTGGAAGGCCGGCTGCGCGCGGTGCTGGCCGAATTGCAGGCCCCGGGTGCGCCCGGCCCGGTCTCGGGCGTGCGCGAGGCCCGGTTCGAAGCGGGCACCCTGGCCGGCGCCGGCGAGACGCAGATCTTCCTGACGACGCCCGATGGCGCCCCGGCGGCGCTGTCGGTGGTCCATGTGCCGGACCAGCCGACCTTGTGGTCGGCCTCGTTCTCCGAAGTGGCCAACGGCGGCCTCGCCCCCGCGCGCGAGACGCTGGCGTGGTACCGGCTGGCCTGCTTCCTGCCCGCCACGCTGCCCCCCGCCGCCAATCCCGCCGCAGACGAGGGCGATCGGGCCCGCGCGGCGGCGGACTATGGCTTTGTCATGGCCGCGCTGGGCCCCTGCGGCCGCACCCGGCGATAATCCCCGCCAATAATCCTTGCCCGCGCGGGCGCGCCAAGGGTAGGGGCGCGCCGGTAACAAGGATGCAGCCATGACCCAGCCCACCGCCACTGCCCCCGCCAGCAACCGAGCGCCCCTGCGGATCGGCATCGCCGGGCTGGGCACGGTCGGCGCCGGGGTGATCCGCCTGCTGCGCGCCAATGCCACGCTGATCGCCAGCCGGGCCGGGCGCGAAGTGGTGATCAGCGCGGTTTCGGCGCGCGATGCCACCAGGGATCGCGGCGTCGACCTTGCCGGCATCGCCTGGGAAACCGACATGGCCGCGCTGGCGGCGCGCGATGACGTTGACGTGGTGGTCGAACTGGTCGGCGGTTCGGACGGGCCGGCGCTGGCCCTGGCCCGCGCCGCGCTGGACCATGGCAAGGGGCTGGTCACCGCCAACAAGGCGATGATCGCCCACCACGGCCTCGAAATCACCCAGGGGGCCGAGGCGCGCGCGCTGCCACTGCGCTTCGAGGCGGCGGTGGCCGGCGGCATTCCGGTGATCAAGGCGCTGCGCGAGGGCGTTGCGGCCAATGCCGTTGAGCGGATCTACGGAATCCTCAACGGCACCTGCAACTATATCCTCTCGACCATGGAAGACACCGGGCGCGACTTTGCCGAGGTGCTGGCCGAGGCGCAGGCCAGGGGCTTTGCCGAGGCCGACCCGGCCTTCGACATCGAAGGCACCGATGCCGCGCACAAGCTGTCGATCCTGGCCGCGCTGGCCTTCGGGGCGCGGATCGATTTCGCCTCGGTCGAAACCATGGGGATCGACCGGATCCTGGCCGCCGATATCGCCGAGGCCGCCGCGCTGGGCTTCGTGATCCGCCTGATCGGGCTGGCCGAGGTTGACCGCGCCGATGGCACCGCGCGCCTGTTCCAGCGGGTGATGCCGCATCTGGTGGCGGCGGACAACCTGCTGGCCCATGTCGATGGCCCCACCAACGCGGTGGTGGTCGAAGGCAATTTCGCCGGCAAGCTGCTGTTCCAGGGCGCCGGGGCGGGCGATGCGCCCACCGCCAGCGCGGTGGTGGCCGACATCATCGACATTGCCCGCGGGATGGA
>JAFECL010000072.1:9305-13949 GCA_018242165.1 Pseudomonadota bacterium | reverse complement strand
CCGGCATGCATCGCCTGGGCCCAGTCGGGCGCGCCGAGCAGGCGGAAGACCGGCGCGAAGCCATAGCCCAGCACCTGCTGGAACGACAGGCTGGGATAGCCGACCAGCCCGCCCAGCTTGCCGAACAGCCCGTTGGCCAGCGCCACCAGCGCGACGAAGGCCAGCACCATCGCCCCGACGGCAACCGCCAGCTTGACCCCGGTCTGGGCGCCTTCGCTGGCGGCCATGATGATGTTGGCGGGGCGCGGCTCGCCAGCCTCGGGGGTGCCGTGATCGACATCGGGTTCGGCGATCGGCCCGGGCGGATCGGGCATGATGATCTTGGCCATGCAGATCCCGCCCGGCGCCGACATGAAGGCGGCGGCAACCAGGTAATCGATGCGGATCCCCATGCTGGCATAGGCGGCAAGGATGGTGCCGGCCACCCCGGCCATGCCCACCGCCATCATGCAGAACAGCTGGCTGGGGGTGAGCGCCGCGAGATAGGGGCGGATCACCAACGGCGCCTCGCTCTGCCCGACGAAGATGTTGCTGGCGGCGCACAGCGATTCGACCCGGCTGATGCCCGTGATCTTTTCCAGCGCGCCGCCGATCCAGCGGATCACCAGCTGCATCACCCCGAGGTAGTAGAGGATCGAGATCAGCGCGGCGAAGAAGACGATCACCGGCAGCGCGGCGATGGCGAAGGAATGGCCGCCGATCTTGGGATCGGCCAGCGGGCCGAACAGGAAATCGACCCCGGCATGGGCATAGTCGAGCAGCGCCGAAACCCCGTCGGACACCGCCTTCAGCCCCTCGCGCCCGGGGGCCGAATAGAGCACCAGCGCGGCAAGGCCGGCCTGCAGGGCAAAGGCCGCCCCCACCACGCGCAGGCGGATCGCCCGCCGATCGGCCGACAGCGCGAAGGCAACCAACAGAATCAGCGCCATGCCGCAAAGGCTGGTCAAAACATGCATGGCGTGGCGAACTCCCCCCAAGGCCTTGAACGGACCATGCTATCGGCGCTTGCCCGATCCGTCGAGGGGGCCTGTGGAAAGGGCTAGAAGCGCCCGTTCCAGCGCACCGCGACACCCTTGTCGTCGGGCGCGGTGGCGACATTGCCCGGCTGGCGGCGCCAGTAGAGCGCGCTGGTGGCCGCACCGCCCCACAGCGGGGCGTGCCAGGCCAGTTCGGCGTCGATCTCGTGGCCGCGCGGGGCAAGGTCGAGCAGCTGGATGGTATAGCCCGGCGTCAGCGTGGCGTAGGACCAGCTGGTCGGCAGGTTCAACGCCAGCCCGCCGCTGGTCACCCGCAGCGGCTGGGCCACGCGCAGCCCCAGCGTGTCGCCGGCAACCAGCGCATCCTCGCGCAGCAGATCGACCGCCCAGGCATTGCTGGCCAGCGCGCCATGGGTGGTCAGCCCGCCGCCGCGCACCGCGGTAAAGCCCTGCCGCCAGGCCAGGCCCACCCGCCAGCCGGGTGCCGGGCGGAAGCCCAGCCGGGCATCGAGCAGCAGCGAATCCGCGCCGCGCACCCCCAGCGCGGGGTTGAACCGGCCGCCCAGCACGGTGGTATCCTCGGCCAGCCAGCTGGCGATCAGCGCGGTATCGATGCCGATCACCTGCCGGTCGACCCCCAGCGCCATCCGCATCGTCGGCGCGCGTGCGGCCCGCAGCGAGGGATCGTTCTCCAGCCGCCCGGGCGCGGCGTTCTGGGCATCGCCGCGTTCGGCGCTGAAGCTGAGGCCCCAGGCCCCCAGCCGGCGGTGCAGCACCATCGCGGCCTGGCCGCTGGCGGCAAAGCCGGTATCCTCGCCCGGGGCACCGGCGATCAGGAAGGCCGGTTGATCGTGCCCGGCCACCTGCGCGGTGATCCCGGCGGCACCCTGGCCATAGGCGATACCCAGCGTGGTGCGGCCCGAGAGCCGGGCCACCACCCGCCCGGCCAGCACCTTGGCCACATCGGCATCGGCGCGGCTGAGGCGCAGCTGGCCCTGCCAGGGCAGCTGGGTGGCCCGACCGGTGGCATCGACGGTGAAGGCCATGGCCAGCCGGTCGGTGCCGGTATCGATGGTGTCGGTGCGCGCCGCCAGCGCGGCGTAGAGCTTCTGCTGGGCCTGCGCGCCGACCAGCCGGGCGCCAAGGTCGGCACGATAGGCCCGGCCATAGCTGTCGAGCACCATCGTGGTCAGGCCGGCGCCGGTCTGGGTGGCATCGCCCATCGCCGGAGAGGTGACCGCGGTGGTCGAACCGATCGGCAGCAGGGTGGTGGTGCCGGCCACGGTGGTGGCGCCCTGCGGGGCAAAGGCGGCGGCCACGTCCATGATCCCGCGCCCGAAGGTGGTATCGGTGCCGCTGGCGCCAGCGTCGCGCGCGGTCTTCAGCAGCAGGTCGACCACCTGGGTGGCGGTAAGGTTGGGGAAGGCCTGGCGCAGCAGGGCCACCGCGCCGGCGATCTGCGGCGCGGCGAACGAGGTGCCCGAGGAAACCTCGATGAATTGCTGGCCGTTCTGGACGGTGACCTTGATGATCCCGTTCTGGTAGGTGCAGCAGACATTCTCGCCCAGCGCGGCCAGGTAATTGTTCGCCTCGGTGCCCGCCTTGTTCGAGAAGCTCGAGATCGCCGACTGGTCGTTGACCGATCCGGCGATGATCACGTTGCCGTTGCCAGCCGTGCGCAGCGCCGAAGCAAAGGCATCGGGATTGGCCGCGGCATCGTTGCCGGCGGCGACCACGATCACCACGCCGGCGCCGGCCGCACGGGTAACCGCGGCGATGACCTGCGGCGAGGGGGCCGAACCGCCCAGCGACAGGTTGATCACCTTGGCGCCATTGCTGACCGCGCGGTCGATCCCGGTGGCGATCAGCGTATCGTCGAAGCTGCACCCGGTGCTGGCGGTGCAGCTGCCCGGCGCGTCAGCACGGAACATCAGCACGGTGGCGTTCCAGGCCATGCCCATGATGCCGTTGCCATCGCGCGCGGCGGCGGCGGTCAGCGCGACATTGTTGCCGTGGTTGTCATCGGTGTTGGTCAGGCCGCGGTTGCCGGCAAGATCGGCCGAGGCGCTGCTGATCCGCCCGGCGAATTCGGGGTTGCTGGTATCGATCCCCGAATCGACGAAGCCGATGGTGACCCCCTTGCCGCTGGCCCCCGCCGCCCAGCCGGTGATCGCCCCGTGGAACGAGGGGCCGGTCGAGCGGGTGTATTCGGCGGTCTGGAAATTGGCCGCCGGGGTCGGGGTGATGGTGGGCGTGGGGGTGGCCGTCGCCGTGGGGGTGGGCGTCGGGGTCGGGGTTGGCGTTGGCGTGGGGGTAGGGGTCGACGTCGGCGTGGGCGTCGGAGTGGGGGTCAGCGAGGGGCTGGCACTCGGCGTCGGGGTGGGCGTGGCACTCGCCGTGGGGGTGGGCGACGGGGTTGCGGTGGTGGTCGGGCTGGGGCTCGAGGCCGCCGGGGCGCTGGTCGCCGGCGTGCTGGTGACCGAGCCGCCCGCCCCGCCACAGGCCGAAAGCAGCCCGACGATCAGCGTCAGGCCGCTGCCCGCCAGCCATTGCGTGCGCGGGGCCTGTCGTGCCGGTACCTTGCGATCCTGGGCCATGAAAAGTCGCCTCATCCGTATCTGTGCGGATGATCCTGCGGGTGGCGGGGGCCTTTCCTCAAGGCGCGTAAACCATCTTCGCGCCGGCCCGTCCCGGCACGGGACAGCGCGGCGGCCAAAGGCTAATGGCTGCAATTAACCTTGCCGGCAGCCCCGATCGCCGCTTGCCCCGCCGGCCCCCAGGCGATAGGCGACGGGCGAAACCCCCCGAGGAAAGCCCCCATGTCCGACCTTCAAGCCCAGATCGAAGCCGCCTGGGAGGCGCGCGACACCGTCACCCCCGCCAGCGACACGGTGCGCGAGGTGGTGGAAGCCGCGCTGGCCATGCTCGACAATGGCACGGCGCGGGTGGCCGAGCCCGACGGGGCAGGCGGCTGGAAGGTCAACCAGTGGCTCAAGAAGGCGGTGCTGCTCAGCTTCCGCCTGAACGACAACGTGGTGATGGAACAGGCCAGCGGCGGGGCCCCGGCCTTCGACAAGGTGCCCTCGAAGTTCGCCGGCTGGGGCGAGAACCGCTTCCGCGAGGCCGGCTTCCGCGTCGTGCCCGGCGCGGTGGTGCGGCGCGGCGCCCATATCGGGCGGGGCGTGGTGGTGATGCCCAGCTTCGTCAACATCGGCGCCCATGTCGGCGAGGGGACGATGGTCGACACCTGGGCCACGGTGGGTTCCTGCGCGCAGATCGGCAAGCACGTCCACCTTTCGGGCGGGGTCGGGATCGGCGGGGTGCTCGAGCCCCTGCAGGCCGGGCCGGTGGTGATCGAGGACCATTGCTTCATCGGCGCGCGCAGCGAAGTGGTCGAGGGCGTGCGGGTCTGCGAGGGCGCGGTGCTGTCGATGGGCGTGTTCATCGGCGCCAGCACCCGGATCGTCGACCGCGCGACCGGCGAAGTGCATATCGGCACCGTGCCGCCCTACAGCGTGGTGGTGCCCGGCAGCATGCCCGGCAAGCCGCTGCCCGATGGCTCGCCCGGCCCCAGTCTCTATTGCGCGGTGATCGTCAAGACCGTCGACGCGCAGACCCGCGCCAAGACCGGGATCAACGAGCTGCTGCGCGACTAGGCTTCAAACTC
>JAFECL010000072.1:0-9267 GCA_018242165.1 Pseudomonadota bacterium | reverse complement strand
GGCCCAGCCCTGCGGGGCGCGCGGTGCCCGGCACCAGCCGGGGGCACGGTTCGCTGGCGCCCAGCACGGTGCGCAGCGGGATCCGCTCGGCCCAGATCGGCAGGGCGTAATCCTCTTCGTCGTCGACCACCCCGGCGGCCCGCACCTTGGCCGAGGCGCGCTCGATCTCCATCACCACCACGGCGGTGGCCTTCAGCTCCTGCGGATTCATCGGCCGCAGCCCGGCGGTGCGGCCGGGAAACAGCCGGTCGACCATCATCGCCAGGGCGCGTTCCTTCGCCGCCGGGTCGCTGACCAGCCGGGCCCGGCCAAAGGCCATCACCGCGCGGAAATCGACCGAATGGTGAAAGGCGCTGCGCGCCAGCACCAGCGAATCCATCTGGGTCACCGTCAGGCAGACAGGCACGCCCTTGATCTGCTGGCGCAGCATCCGGCTGGCGCTGGAGCCGTGCCAGTAGAGGTGGTTGCCCTCGCGCCAGTAGAGCGTCGGGGTGCAATAGGGCTGGCCATCGATCACATAGGCGATGTGCGCCAGCATCCCGGCATCGAGCAGGGCGTGGACCGTGGCATGATCGTGCGCGCCACGCTGGTGGGTGCGGCGCAGGCGATTGGTTTCGTCGATCGGGTAGGTTTCGGTCATGGCTGGGCCCTCCTGGCCGGTGGTTCGCCGCGCGCGAGGGCTGCCGCCGGATCGGCCAGCGGCACCCGCTCGCCGGGGCGCAGCACCGCGTCCTGCCAGGCGGGGCGGGCAAACATCTCGCGCACCATCGGCGTGAAATGCGCCAGCGGCAGGCTGGGATAGGCCGGGTCGAAACTGGCCTGATCCCAGCGCTCGCAGAATTCCGCACAATCGTCGAAATAGGGGCTGGCGCGGTGCGCCTCGCGCGCCTGCGGGTCCCAGCCGTAATGTTCGGCGTAATAGACCATCTGGAACAGCCCGTGGTGTTCGACGCACCAGGCCACCTGTTCGCGGACATAGGGGCGCAGCACCGCGGCTGCCATGACATCGTGGTTCAGCGGGGCAAGGCCATCGCCGATATCGTGGAGCAGCGCGGCGACCACCCAGTCAAGATCGGCGCCATCGCGCCAGGCGCGGGTGGCGCATTGCAGGCCGTGGGTAAAGCGGCTGACGCGATAGCCGCCGTAGCTCTCCGCCTCCTGCCCCCCGAGGGTGGCCAGCACGCGGTCGGCGATGCCGGCAAGAAAGGCACCCTCCAGCTCGCGCAGCAGCAGGTAATCCTCGCGCGTGCCGTGCTTCATCGCGGTGAAGGAAACCAGCGGGGCTTGGGGCATCGGGCCTCTCCTCAGATCGCGAATTCGCGCATCGCCTCATAGAGGGGGCGGCACTCGGCGGCGACCTGCGCTGCCTCGCCCGAGAGTTCCGGCAAGGGCCCGGGCGGCGGGCCAAAGCCCGTGCTGGCCGCCACGGCATCGTACCAGTGGCTGGCCCAGATGCCGTCATCGGCATGAATGCCGGGTGCCCAGCGCAGCATCGCCGGATCCCAGGCGATCCCCAGCCGCTCGCACAGCATGGGCAGCTTGGCGGCGGGGTCGGCAAGGAAGCTGGAAGTATCGACCACAACCGGCACCTCGCCCCGCGCCAGCACCCATTCGAGATAGGCCAGCTGGCGTTCGTAACCCAGATCCTCCGGCTTCGCCGCGCCGCGCTTGACCCCATAGCTGGCCACCACCCGCTCGGGCTCGCGGATCAGGAAGGCATGGGCGTGATCGGGGAACTGGGCGATGCCGACCGGCCCCGCCATGTGGTGCGGCATGTGCTTCTGATACCAGACCGGGCGCCCGCCCGGCACCGGGCCGTTCAGCGCGGCGGTCACGCTGGCCCAGCCGCAATCCATTGCCGCGATCACCTCTGCCGCCATCGGGTGATCGGCACCGGTATCCTTCAGGAAGGCGCCATAGAAGGGCTCGTCGCTCACCGTGCAATCGGCCCGCGCGCCAAAGCTGCGCATCATCGTGGTCGAGATGTTGCGCGGCCCCGACCACATCGCGATCCTGACCGGCGTCACCCCGCGCAGTCCCGGTCCATCAGCGCGCGATAGAGGCCCTGCAGCCGCGCGACCATCGGCCCGCGCCCCTCGGTCAGGTGCCGCCCGTCGATCTCGGTCACCGGCACCACCCCGGCAAAAGTGCCGGTGACGAAGGCCTCGTCCGCGCCGTGGACCTCGGTCAGCGAGAAGTTCTTCTCGAAGACCGGAATCCCCGCCTCGCGGCAGACCTGGATGACGTTCGAACGGGTGATGCCGGCGAGGCAATAGTCGCCGCTGCTGGTCCAGACCTCGCCTTTCCTGACGATGAAGAAATGGGTCGAATTGCAGGTCGCGACGAAGCCGTGCGGATCGAGCATCAGCGCCTCGTCCGCCCCGGCCTGGGCGGCCTGGATGCAGGCGGTGATGCAGTTGAGCTTCGAATGCGAATTGAGCTTCGGATCCTGCACCGCCGGATCGCCGCGCCGGACATGGACGGTGAACAGGCGGATGCCGCGCTCGATGGTGGCGGGCAGCGGCGTCTTGTATTCGGGGATGATCACCACGGTGGCGGGCGAAATCACCACGCGCGGGTCCTGATAGGGGGTGGAGCGGATGCCGCGCGTGACCATCAGGCGGATGTGAACGCCTTCGGCATCGCGCATGCCATTGGCGTCGATCGTGGCGTAGAGCCGTTCGACCATCGCCTCGCGTGACAGGCCGATATCCATCATGATCGCCTTGGCGCCTTCATACAGCCGGTCCATATGCGCCGCGATGAAGGCAAGGCGCCCACGGTGCAGCCGCAGCCCTTCCCACACCCCGTCACCCAGCATGAAGCCCGAATCGAACACCGAAACCATGGCCTGCGGGCGCGGCACCAGCGCGCCGTTGATGTTGATCAGCACCTCGGCATTGCGCGGATCGTCGACGAAGTTGTGGGTGCCGAGCGATTGCTGCGTCATCAGAAGCTCGTCGGGTTTTCAAGCGGTGCATCGGCGCGGTGCGCGGCCGAATAGGCCTCGGTCGCCTTCAGCACCCGCAGCATGTTGCGGCTGGCCAGCTTTTCGAGATCGCCCTGGCTCCACCCGCGGCGAGCCAGTTCGACGAACAGCGCCGGGTAGGACGAGACATCGGGCATGCCCTTGATGCCGGTGGAGCCGCCGTCGAAATCCGAACCCAGCCCGACATGATCGGCCCCGATCCGTTTGGCGATGTAGTCGATGTGATCGGCAATGTCGGTCAGCGCGCCTTCGGGCCGGGGGTTGGCCTTTTCCCAGGCAGCCAGCGCGGCGGCCGCCCCTTCGGGATCGCCGATGTGGAGGGTGGCGGCGCGCTGGCGCTCCGCAGCTTGGGCGGCGATCCACTGGCGCAGTCTTTCACTGACATAGCCGGGCAGGAAATTGACCATCACCACCCCGCCATTGGCCTTCAGCGCATCGAGCACCCGGTCGGGCACATTGCGCGGATGGCCGTTGATCGCCCGGGCCGAGCTGTGGCTGAACATCACCGGCGCCCCGGCGACCGCCAGCGCATCGAGCATGGTCTTTTCCGAGACGTGGCTGAGGTCGACCAGCACGCCAAGGCGCTGCATCTCGCGCACCACCGTCTTGCCATAGTCGGTCAGGCCATTGTGGGCCGGGGCATCGGTGGCGCTGTCGGCCCAGGCATTGTTCTTGAAATGGGTCAGCGTCATGTAGCGGGCGCCCAGTGCGTGCATCTGGCGCAGCACCGCCAGGCTGCCGCCGATCGAATGGCCGCCTTCCATGCCCAGCAGGCTGGCGATCCGCCCGGCCTTCAGCGCGGCCTCGACGCAGGCGCTGTCGGTGCAGAACTGGAGATCGGCGGGGTGGCGGGCGATCAGCCGCTTCATCACGTCGATCTGTTCGAGCGTGGCCTGCACCGCCTGCGGTTCGCTGAGTTCAGCCGGGACATAGACCGACCAGAACTGCGCCCCCACCTTGCCGGCGCGCAGGCGCGGCAGGTCGGTCTGCATCGGATCGGCCTTGGTACTGGGCTTGTCGCTCCACTTGTCCTCGCCCGGCTCATGGGTGGTGTCGCGGAAGTCGAAGCCCGCCAGCACATCCTTGCGGCGGTTGCGCAGCTGTTCGGGCACGTCGTTGTGCCCATCCCACACCGGCGCGGCCTTCAGCGCCGCCTCGGCCACGGCCTCGGGGCTGGGCGGTGCCTTGGCGGCCTTGGCGGATGCCGGGGCGGGCGCGGCGCTGGCCAGCAGCAGGGCGAGGGCGGAGAGGGTGGAAAGGCGCTTCATCACAGATCCTCGCGTTCAAGGGCGGATTGATAAGACCAGGTGGGGTCGATCCGGCACTTGCCGGGGCGGACATAGAGGCAGGCGGTGAGCACGGTATTGGCCTTGCAGCCGCGCAACTGATAGGCCTCCGCCCCCGCCGGGCGGGCCTTGAAGACCAGCGCATCGGCCGAGGCGACCAGTCCGGGGGGCAGCGGCGCAGCCTCGGCCACCACCGCCTTGGGGGCAACGTAAAGCCGCACCTCGCGCGCCAGCAGCGCGGTGGCGATGTGGGCGCGCCACTGGTCGGGCACGGCGATCCCGCAGACGGCGGGATCACGGCTGGCCTTCAGCGCCGCCAGCGGGATCGGCGCCCCGCCGCGCAGCACCCGCGCCCCGCCCGACTGGTGCTCGGCCCCCAGGCTGGCCGCGCCCCAGCCCAGCGCGAACAGGGCACCGCCCAGCAGCGGCGGGATCACCCTGCCGCGCCGCGCCGCCAGGCCTTGGGCCAGGCTGACCGAACCGATCGCCCCCAGCACCAGCAGCGCCAGCATGCTGGCCCAGATGAAGCGGTATTCCTTGTGCGCGATCAGGCTGTGGAACACGAGGTTGGCCAGAGCCGCCCACAGCAGCGGGCGATAGCGCGCCGGCACCGCGCAGGCGGCGGCCAGGATCAGCGGGGTTGCCGGCCCGAGATGGTCGAGCAGCATCCGGGCATAGGCCCAGGGCCCCTCGGCCCCGAACCGCGCGGCGCGGCCCTCGGCCATGTTGTAGTGGAGGTTGACGAGGATCCACATGAACGGCGCGCGCCCGGCGTAAAGATCGCTGGCCGCGCCAATCGCCGCGGCGCCCAGCCCGCCAAGGATTACCTGCCACCACGGCGCCCAGCGCCGCCCCAGCGCAGTGATCACCAGCACGGCGGCGAAGGGGGCATATTGCAGCCGCGCCACCACCCCCAGCCCCAGCAGCAGCCCGGCCCAGCGCAGCCGGGCGCGCGTCGGCGCCGGATCGAGCAGCAGCGCCGCGCCGGCCAGCAGCAGGGCGGCCCCCAGCACCTCGGACAGCAGCAGGGTGGAAAGCAGCACGCTTTCATACCACAGCCCCACCACGGCCAGCGCCGCCAGCCCATGCGCCGGCGAGGTCAGCCGGCCCAGCCGCCAGGCCGCCGGCAGCGCGATCAGGGTCAGCGCCACGAAGGCCCAGCGCGCCGCCAGCATCGCCCCTTCCAGCCCCGGCGCCAGCTTCCACCCCAGCCACCACGGGCCGGCCAGCACCTGCGCGATCAGGCTGCCGCGCGCGCCATAGCGGTATTCCCAGGGCTGGATGCCCTGCCCGCTGGCGATCCGCTTGGCCTGCTCGAGATATTGCATGAATTCATCGGCATAGCCGATCTCGTAGGGCGAAAAGGCGCGCAGCCGCAGCCACAGCGCGGCCAGCACCACCAGGGCAAGGGCCACCAGCCACGGCCCTTCCAGCCGGCGTGAACGATCCGGGCCCCTCACCGCAGCTGGCTGTCCTTGCTGCCACGCCGGTTGATCATGCTGTGGCGCACATCCTTGTCGCGTTCGGACTGGCAGGCGACGCAGGTCCGCACCCCGGCCAGCGCCGTGCGGCGGCGTTCGGGGATCGGCTCGCCACAGTCCTCGCAATGGGTCAGGCTCTCGCCCGCCGGCAGCCGCGCGCGCGCGCCGGCCACGGCATCGCGCACCGTATCCTCGATCTGCTCTTCCACCGCGCCATCGCGCGACCAGCCGCCGGCCATTGCCACCCCTCTGTCCACCGCATGGGTGCCACTGTTGCACCGCGCGCGCAAGCCTGCCATAGAACAAAGCATGATCGCCAAGCTGACCGGCACGCTCGATGATTTCGGACCCGACTGGGCCGTGATCGACGTTGCCGGGGTGGGCTACCTCGTCCACGCCAGCGCCAAGACCCTGGCCGGGCTGGGCCTGCGGGGCGAGCGCGTGGTGCTCCACACCGAAATGCAGGTGAGCGAGAACGACTGGCGCCTGATCGGCTTTGCCAGCGGCGAGGAACGCGCCTGGTTCCGCCTGCTGACCGGCATTCAGGGGGTGGGCAGCAAGATGGCGCTGGCGGTGCTTTCCGCGCTCTCCATCGAAGACCTGCAACGCGCCTGCGGCAGCGGCGATGCGGCGATGGTCGCCCGCGCGCAGGGGGTAGGGCCCAAGCTGGCGGCGCGGATCGTCAACGAGCTGAAGGACAAGGCGGGGGCCCTGCCGGCCACGCCGGGCGGCGCGGCCCTGGCGGCGGGCGCAGCGGCAGGTGGGGCAGGCGGCACGGCCAGCGATGCGGCCTCGGCGCTGCAAAACCTTGGTTTCAAGCCGCAGGTGGCGGCGGATGCGGTGGCGCGGGCGCTGGAGGAACTGGGTGAAGGGGCAGACCTCAACGCCCTGATCCGCGTGGCGCTGAAAAGGACGGCGGGGTGAAGACTGTAACAGACGTCCTTAGGCGCCTCAAATTGAGGTTGGCTGACTCTGAACAGTTGTTGGAAATCCATGCTGCGCTTACAGGCGATGGTCGCGGCAGGCGTTACGACGTTGATGCACTCAATCGAGGCGCAGTAATATTATCCGTCGCAGCTTGGGAAGCCTTTGTTGAAGATTTAGCATTATACAGCGCAAGGCGGCTTTCCTTAGGTCTCTCTGGAGCAAGGAAAATTCCCGATGTTGTTAAGGAACCTTTTCTTGCCTGGCTTCATGCCAGCACAGATTTTAAGAATCCCACACCCGCCGTTCGTGAAGCCATGTGGAGTTTAACGGGACAAGGATGGCGACAGGTTTTTAGAAAATTCGCTGAAGATAGAGTGAAGAATTTTAGCACGCCGTCGCCTAACGATACCAAAAAATTATTCCGCTGTCTTATAGGTATCGATGACATTACAGGTAGTTGGGGATACCAAAGGTGGGGGTCGGACGTCTATCGAACAAGACTCGACGCAACCCTATTATTAAGGCACAGAATCGCGCACGGTGCCATAGGAACTGAAACCGTAGGCAAAACTAATGCTAGATCTGCGATTAGATTGGTATCCGTGCTCAGCGAGCGCACCTCTGCAGCTGTTACAAATCATTTGAACGGCTACGATCTCAATTTCCGCCGGCGGCGTTGAAGTAATGACAGGCAACCCCCTCCTCACCCCCCAGCGCGTGGCGGACGATGCCGATGCCGCCTTGCGGCCGAAGTCGCTGGCGGAATTCGTCGGGCAGGCGGCGGCGAAGGACAATCTGCGGGTGTTCATCGAGAGCGCCAAGGCGCGCGGCGAGGCGATGGACCATGTGCTGTTCTTCGGCCCGCCGGGGCTGGGCAAGACCACGCTGGCGCAGATCGTCGCGCGCGAGTTGGGGGTGGGGTTCCGCGCCACTTCCGGCCCCGTCATCGCCAAATCGGGCGATCTCGCCGCGCTGCTGACCAATCTGGAAAGCGGCGATGTGCTGTTCATCGACGAGATCCATCGCCTCAACCCGCAGGTCGAGGAAGTGCTCTACCCGGCGATGGAAGACCGCGCGCTGGACCTGATCATCGGCGAGGGGCCATCGGCCCGCTCGGTGCGGATCGACCTGCCGCCCTTCACCCTGATCGGCGCCACCACTCGCGCGGGGCTGCTGACCACCCCCTTGCGCGACCGTTTCGGCATCCCGGTGCGGTTGCAATTCTATACCGAGGCCGAGCTGGAAAAGGTCATCAGCCGGGGCGCCGGCCTGCTGGGCGTGGCCATCGAACCCACGGGCGCGCGCGAGATTGCCCGCCGCGCGCGCGGCACCCCCCGGGTGGCCGGCCGGCTGCTGCGCCGGGTGCGCGACTTTGCCCAGGTGCTGGGCGAGGCGACCATCTCGGCCCGCCTTGCCGACGAATCGCTGACCCGGCTGGAGGTCGACAGCCTGGGCCTCGACGCGCAGGACCGGCGCTATCTCACCATGATCGCCGACATCTACAAGGGCGGCCCGGTGGGGGTGGAAACGCTGGCCGCCGGCCTCTCGGAACCGCGCGATACCATCGAGGATGTAATCGAACCCTACCTGATCCAGCTGGGGCTGGTGGCCCGCACCGCGCGCGGGCGCTGCCTGAACGAGGGCGGCTGGCGCCACCTGGGCCTGACCCCGCCCGCCGGGCAGGCCAGCCTGTTCGACGCCGAGCCCGGCGAGGGCTGAGCCAGCCCCCAAACCGTGCCATTCCGGCACAACCCGGCGGCCCGCCGCTGATTTTCCAGCCGAATCCCAAGATGGGACGCCGCCAGAGGCACGAGCGCATTGCCCATGGCGGGCTTCCCGGTGTCTGACTGCAGGTGTGATGGAGGGTCGCTCCATCCTGAATTCATTCGCGGGCGCCATGCCCGCCCATGCAGGTTCGGAAAGCAAAGCCTATGTCGACGGTTCGCACAGCCCTGATCAAACTGGCCGCAGTGGGCGCTGGGGCAGCGCTGGTGGGTGGCGGCGCGGTGCACGTCGCGCAGAAGATGCGCGAGGGCAAACCCGAATACGTCAAGCACCCCAAGGTGGTGAAGCACGTGGTGATCCGCCACAAGCCGCGCCTGGTCCATCAGGTGATCACCTGCGAAAAGCCCTTCATCCTCACGCCCGACAAGATGGCGTGCCAGCTGGTCTGTGATCCGCCGGCCCAGGTTTCGGGCGATGGCAAGGCCTGCCTGGTGCCCGAAGTGCGGATGGCCGCCGTGCCGCTGCCGCCGCCGCCGGTGCCGGCCGCAAGCCCCACGGCGGGCCCGCTGATTGCCCCGGGCGAAGCCGATCACCCGGTCCGGGTTGCCGATAATGGCGGCTGGGGTGGCTGGGGTGGCGGCTATTTCGGCAGCTTCTTCGGGCTGGGTGGCGGCGGCGTGATCGTCGTCTCGAGCGGCGGTTCGACCGGCTCGGGCGGCACCAGCACCACCACGACCACCAGCACCACTACGGGCGGCGGCAGCAGCACCACCAGCAGCAGCACGGGCGGCAGCACGAGCACCTCCAGCTCGACCAGCACCTCCGGCCGCAGCTCGGGCGCGACCAGCACCCGCAGCGG
>JAFECL010000071.1 GCA_018242165.1 Pseudomonadota bacterium | reverse complement strand
CGATGCAGCGCAGCACCGCGCCCATCTGCGGGGCCTCGCGCCAGGTGGTGTCGGCGTGCCACGAATTCTCGTAGAAATCCGGCGGGCTGTTCTCGTCCTTGTAGATGCGGACAAGGCCGGGGTTTTCCGGGTCGCTGCCGGCCACCGGGTGGTCCTCCAGCTCGCCAAAGCGGCGGGCGAAGGCGACGTGCTCGGCGCGGGAAATGTTCTGATCGCGCAGGAACAGCACCTTGTGGTCCAGCAGCGCGGCGCGGATCGCCCCGAACAGGTCGTCGTTCACCGCCGCCTCGGCCAGGCTGACCCCGGACAGTTCGGCGCCGATGCTGGCGGTAAGCGGCTCGATACGCATGGCCCCGGCCCCCCTTACAGTTCGAAGATGGTCGAGCCGATGGTCAGCCCGGACTCGAGCGCGTGGTGCGCGGCGACGCATTGCTCGAGCCGATAGCGCTGGCCGATCTCGACCTGCACCCGCCCGCTCGACAGGTGATCGAACCACCAGCCGGCCAGCTCGGCACGCTCGGCCGGGTCGGCATAGAAGTCGGCAAAGGCCGGGCGGATGAAATAGACCGAACCCTGCAGCATCAGCTGGAAGGCATCGAGCGGCGGGAACGGGCCCGAGGCGGTGCCGCAGCCCACCAGCACCCCGCGCCGGCGCAGCGATTTCAGCGAGCCGGCAAAGGTATCCTTGCCGACACTGTCGAACACCGTCTGCACCCCCTCACCCCCGGTCAGTTCCTTCACCCGCGTCGCGACATCCTCGCGGCGGTAGAAGATGATCTCGTCGCAGCCCATCGCCCGGGCCCTGGCGGCCTTTTCCTCGTTCGACACCGTACCGATCACCCGCAGACCCAGCAGCTTGGCCAGCTGCACCGCGATCAGGCCCACCCCGCCGGCGGCAGCGTGCAGCAGGATGGTATCGCCCGCCTTCAGGCGCGGATCGGCGCGGCGCAGCCAATAGGTGGCCGAAAGGCCGCGCATGGTCGAAGCGGCGGCGGTGTCGAAGGCGACATTGTCGGGCAGGTGCAGCAACGGCGCGGCGGGCATCACCCGTTCGCTGGCATAGGCGCCCAGCGGGCCGCCGTTGTAGGCCACCCGGTCGCCCACCGCGACATGGCCCACGCCCTCGCCCACCGCGACCACGGTGCCGGTACCTTCCACCCCGATCCCGCAGGGCGGCTGGACCGGGTAGAGCCCCGAACGGAAATAGGTATCGGCGAAATTGCAGCCGACCGCGCCGTGAACGATCCGCACCTCGCCCGGGCCGGGCTGGCCGACCGGGGCCTGTTCCAGCTGCATCACCTCGGGCCCGCCCGTGGCGTGCATCCGCACCACCTGCGCCATCCTGCCTTCTCCCTTCCGGGGGCCTTGCGCCCCTTGCCTGTCGGGCGGCTTGTAGTCCGGCCGGGCATCGGTTATTTAGCATTTGATGCCATTTTTTTGCCATTTGATGCCACTGGAAGGCTGACCGGTGGAAGACCTGGTCCGGGCCGCCACGCTGGCCGGCTATCTCGAGGTGATGGCCGAACTTGGCGCCGATCCGCGCCCCCTGCTGCGCCAGCACGGCCTGTCGCCCGATCTGCTGCGCCGCCCCGAACAGCTGATCCCCGCCCGCGCCGCGATCCGCCTGCTCGAGGCCAGCGCGGCGGCCACCGGCTGCATCACGCTGGGGCTGCGGATGGCCGAAGGCCGCACCCTGGCCAACCTTGGCGCCGCCAGCCTGCTGATCGCCCACCAGCCCAGCCTGCGCGGGGCGCTGGACACGCTGCGCGAATACCGCGCGCGGATCAACGCCACCCTGCTGGTCCAGGTCGAGGAGGCGGGGGACGAGGCGATCCTCCATGGCGATTTCGCGCTGACCCGGCCCGAACCGGCGCGCCAGTCGTTCGATCTCGCCCTGGGGGTGCTGGCCCGGCTATGCAGCGCCGCGCTGGGGCCCGGCTGGGCGCCGCGCGCGGCCTGCTTCACCCATCCGCCACCGCCCCGGGCCGAACTGCCGCGCTATGTCCGGCTGCTGCGCTGCCACCCGCAGTTCGACGCGCCCTTTGCCGGGATCGTGGTGGCCCGCGCCGATCTCGACCGGCCCAACCCCGCCGCCGATCCGCAGCTGGCCCGCCACGCGCGGATGCTGCTCGAAACCGTGCTGAGCCCCGCCCCGCAGGCGATGGCCGCCGAACTGGACCAGGCGATCCGCCTGCTGCTGCCGGCGGGGCGGGCGCGGATCGGGCCCTGTGCCGCCACGCTGGGCCTGCCGGTGCGGACCCTGCAACGCCGGCTGGATGACGAGGGCACCAGCTTTTCCGAAGTGCTGGGCCGCGCCCGGCGCCAGCTGGCGGTGCAATACCTCGCCAATCCGCGCCTGAGCATGACCGAGATTGCCGGGCTGCTAGGCTATGGCACGCTGGCCGCCTTCACCCGCTGGCACCTGGCGGCCTTCGGCCTGACACCCACGGCGACGCGGCGCGCGAATCATCGCGGCCGAACCGGGGCAGGATGATCGCTGGCAGCGGGGGAAAGGGGGGAGTGGCGCACCCGACAGGATTCGAACCTGTGACCTCTGCCTTCGGAGGGCAGCGCTCTATCCAGCTGAGCTACGGGTGCGTGGCGGCGCGGTTAGCAGCGCCGGGCCGGCTTTGCCAGCGCCTTTTGCATCGCCTGCCCGATCGCTGGTTAACCCGCGCTTGCCGCAATTAGCAATTTGGCAAGGGGCCCGGGGTTAAAAGCCCGGCATGAGCGCCGTCCCTCCTCTGTCCGACCCTTTCGCTCCACCCGCCAATTCGGCCAAACCGCGTGGCAAGCCCAGCGTTCTGGGCCGCCAGTGGCACGCGCTGCACCGCGCCGCCGGGGCCGTGGCCGCGATGGCCGGGGTGGAGGTCGAGCTCGACAGCCCGGCGATCAGCCGCTTTCCCGAAGCCGTGCTGGAAGTGCAGGGCTGGCGCCGGTCGCTGGCCGAACAGGGGGTGGCCGATCTGGCCGCGGTGATGGAACCGGGGCTGAACGCGCTGATCTCGGTGCATTCGCGCGGCGGCGATGCCCATACCCCGGCGCGGACCCTGCTGCAGGAATTCGCCGCTGCGCGCGATGCGCTGCTGGTGCTGGCCCCGGGACCGGGCGAACTGCACTAGGCGTCCCGGCGGGGGCCTCGCCCCCCGTTTACAGTTCCCATTATGTTCCTATAATGGCGCCATGCCCGCCACGCCCGATTCGCCCAGCCTGTCGCCCGATGCCTTGCAGGTGGCGCGCGGGATCTGCCGGCTGTTCGCCCGCAACGATATCTGGTGCCTGCCCGAGATGCCGCTGCGCCCGCTGGCACGCGGGGCCCATCGCCGCGCCGACCTGATGGGGATCGACGCCGCCGGGCAGGTGGTGATCGTCGAAATCAAGGTCAGCCGCGCCGATCTGATGGGCGACAGCAAGTGGGGCGATTATCTCGACCATTGCGACCGGTTTTACTGGGGCCTTGCCGCCGGGCTGGATCACAGCTGCATGGCCGGCGAAGCCTTCCGGCCCGACCAGTGCGGGCTGATCGTGGCCGATGCCTACGATGCCGAGATCCTGCGCCCCGCCCCGCTGCTGCCGCTGGCCCCGGCGCGCCGCAAGGCCGAGGTGGAGCGGCTGGCCCGCGCCGCGCTGCGCCGCCACAATGCCTCGCTGGATCCCGGCCTGGCCGGCTGGGGCGGGGGTTAGTTCGCCGGAGCGGGCGCAGGCGTCAGCAAACCTGGAGTCTTTGTTTGAGTGTTGCCCATTGGGGCAACCGGGCACCACCCACCCCGCCTCCCCACCCGACCCCCATAGCCTATGGGTATCATTGGGGGTCGGGTGGGGAGGCGGGGTGGGTGGTGCCCGGATCGCGGCGTCAGCCGCGATCACCAGAAGCAGGCTCCGGATCGCGCGTCAGCCTCGCTCAACCGGCAAATTTCTCCACGCATCACCCCCTTAACGGTAACTTTACCATACTGCGCGAAAACCCCTAGGCACCAGGGGATTTCGGACCGACTCATGGATTCGTTTCGCGGCTCTTTCGCCGATCATGCGACCAGCGGCTACGCGCCGGACGACGACCTGTACGATGACGAGATCGAGGTCGAACCGCCGCCACCGCCCGTCGGGCAGGACGAGCGGCGCATGCAGGTGCGGGCCTACAACCATTGGGCCAGCCTACTGGGCGAACGCAATTTCCCCGCCATCAGCGATTTCCACGCCGCCGAAGTGCCCGATTTCGCACCCAATTCGGTGCTGCTCGATTTCTCGTGCGGGATCGAGAACCCGGCAATCGCCTTCCTTGGCGACAAGCTGGCCGCCGAATGCGACGCCAAGGATCCGATCCGCCGTCTGGCCGATGTGCCGGGCCGCTCGCTGCTGTCGCGAATCACCGACCATTACATGCAGATTCTCGCCAACCAGGCGCCGATCGGATTCGAGGCCGAATTCGTCAACCAGCGCGAGGCGACGATCCTCTATCGCGGCATCCTGCTGCCCTTTTCGACCGACGGCCAGACGATCAGCCACATCCTTGGCGTGATCAACTGGAAGGAACTGGCCGACCAGGCAACCACCGACGAACTGCTGCTGCAGATCGACCAGGCCCTGGCCGAGGTCGAGGCCGCTGCCCCGCCGGCCCCCGCCGCCGAAGCGGAAGTGCCCGCCGGCCCGCCGCCCTCGCCCGCCGCACTGGCGCCCCGCGCGCCCGGCCGGAACAAGACCATGGTGCCGCTCGACCACTGGGCCGATGGCCCGCTCGACGAGGCGCCGGTGCCGATCGAGCTTGACCCGGCGCCGCTCGACATTCTCGACCTCGACCAGTTCGGCGAGGTGACCGAGCCCTTGACCCTGTTCCCCGCCCCCACCTTCGCACAGGTCGATCCGCTGCCGGCCGTGCCCGCCGTGGCCGGCCCGCTGCGCGAGGTGCTGGCCGCCGCCCGGGCGCTGGCGCTGGCCGCCAGTTCGGCCGAGGATCGCAGCCGCGCCGCGCTCTATGCCGCGATCAGCCGCGCCTGGGACGTGGCGCTGGCCGCCGCCGACGCGCCGCGCGAATTCGGCGCGGTGCTGGCCGAGGCCGGCATTGCCCTGCAGGATCGCGCGCCCTTCACCCCGATCGTCAAGCTGGTGTTCGGCGCCAGCCACGACAAGACCCGGCTGGCCGAATATGCCGCCGCGCTGGGTGCGGCCCAACGGCTGGCCCTGCCGGCCGGCGCCCTGGCCGATCATCTGGCCCGCGCGCCCGGCGGACTGAAGGCGGTGATCGCCGAGGAACGCAAGGCTCGCCGTGCCGAGGAAGGCCGCGTGGCCCTGCCCCCGCGCCGCGAACCCCGCGCCACGCTGGCCCGCAAACTGCGCCGCCTGCCCGAACGCCCGCTGGGCGATTTCGCCACCGGCGCGGGCGAGTTCACCCTGCTGGTCGCCCGCCGCCTGCCCGACGGGCGGATCGCGGTGCTGGGCGAAGCCGGCGACGATCTGACGCTGGTCGAAAAGGCGGCGAAGAAGATTATTGGCTGATGTGGTGATCGCGCTGACGCGCGATCCGGAGGCCAGAGTCTTTGTTTGAGTGCTGCCCATTGGGGCAGCCGGGCACCGCCCACCCCGCCTCCCCACCCGACCCCCATCAGGGTAACCCTAGGCTATGGGGGTCGGGTGGGGAGGCGGGGTGGGCGGTGCCCGGTTCGCGGCGTCAGCCGCGAACACCAAACACAACACTCCTCCCAATTCTTCAGGCGCGGTTCAGCCCGGGCCGTGCTAGCACGGCAGCAATGGCCCGCCCCGTTTCCATCGCCGCCCGTCTGCTGGCGGCCCCGTTGCTGGCGCTGCTGCCCTGCGCCGCGCCCGCCCAGTCGATCCTGCGCGATGCCGAGACCGAGGCGCTGTTCAAGGACATGGCCGCCCCGCTGGTCAGCGCCGCGCAGCTCGATCGCAAGAATGTCGATATCGTTCTGCTCAACGATCCCGACATCAACGCCTTCGTCGCCGGCGGCCAGGCGGTCTATCTCCAGTCGGGGCTGATCAACGCGGCCGACAACGCCAACGAAGTGCAGGGGGTGATCGCCCACGAGCTGGGCCACGTGGTCGGCGGCCACGCCATCGATTCGCGCGGCTATGATGCCGCCAGCAAGGTCTCGATCCTCTCGCTGCTGCTGGGGGTGGCGGCCGCCGCCGCCGGCTCGCCCGATGCGGCGATGGGCGTGCTGATGGCCGGCCAGCAGGCGGCGCTGGGCAAGCTGCTGGCCTATACCCGCGGCCAGGAGGAAAGCGCCGATGCCGCCGGGGCCAGGTTTCTGGCCGCCTCGGGCATTTCGGGGCGCGGCTCGGTCGAATTCTTCCACAAGCTGCTCAAGCTCGAGAACCTCTACGGCTACACCCGCAACGCCGACGACCAGTTCTATTCGACCCACCCGATGACCGATGACCGGATCGCCTTCCTCCAGGATGTCTACGAGAAGGATCCGGCCTGGAACCGCAAGACCGATCCGGCGCTGGAGGCGCGGTTCCAGCGGGTCAAGGCCAAGCTCTATGGCTATCTGGCCGATCCCGCCGATACCCTGAAGGCCTATCCCGAATATATGACCGGCCAGCCGGCGCGCTATGCCCGGGCCTATGCCTGGCACAAGGACGGTTTCCTCGACAAGGCGATGGCCGAGGCGGATTCGCTGCTCAAGGAAGCGCCCGACGATCCCTATTTCCTCGAACTGAAGGGCCAGATCCTGCTCGAATCCGGCCAGCCCGCCGCCGCCCTGGCCCCCTTGCGCCGCGCTACCGAGCTGACCGGCAACCAGCCGCTGATCGCCACCACTTTCGGCCACGCGCTGATCGCCGCCGATGATGCCGCCACCGGCGCCGGCACCAAGGGCCCCCATTTCGACGAGGCCCGCAAGGTGCTGCGCGCCGCCGTCACCCGCGATCGCGAAAACCCCTTCGCCTGGTACCAGCTGGGGATCGTTTACGCCAACGAGGGCGACCTGCCGCGCGCCCAGTTGGCCAGCGCCGAACAGCAGTCGCTGTCGGGGGCGATGCCCGCCGCGCTGCGCAGCGCCGAAGGGGCAATGGCCGGGCTGCCGCGCGGCTCGCCCGACTGGTTGCGCGCGCAGGACATCGCGATGGAGGCCCGCGCCGCGATTGCGCGCAAGGCCAAACGCAAGTAACCCGGCGGCATGACCGGATTTTCGCTTTCGCGCGGCACGCTCGCGCTGGTGCTTAGTGCCGCACTGGGCGGCGGGGTGGCCGGGGCGCTGGTGGCCGGCTGGCGCAGCGACGCGCTGGTTCACCGCTACCTGCTGGCCCACCCCGAAGTGCTGCGCGAGGCGGCCGAGGCGCTGCGCCAGAACGAGATGGCCGAGGCGCTGGCCCCGCTCCGCGCCGAGATCGAGCGGCCCTTTGCCGGGGCGGTGCTGGGCAATCCGCAGGGCCGCCACGTGCTGGTCGAATTCACCGACTATGCCTGCACCTATTGCCGCCGCTCGATCGCCGACGTGAAGGCGCTGGTGGCGAAGGACCCGCAGCTGAAGGTGGTGATCCGCGAGCTGCCGATCCTCTCGCCCGACAGTGCCGAGGCGGCGAAGATGGCGCTGGCCGCCGCTCGCCAGGGGCATTACGCCGCCTTCCACCAGGCGCTGTTTTCGACCGATGGCCCTTCGCCCGCCAACATTGCCGCCGCCGCCCGCGCCGCCGGGCTGGACCTGGCCCGCGCCGCGCAGGACCGGGCCGATCCGGCGATCGAGGCCGAGATCGAGAACAACCTCGCGCTGGCCCGCAAGCTGGGCTTCACCGGCACCCCGGGCTGGCTGGCGGGCGACCGGGTGCTGACCGGTGCCGTTGGGGCCGAAGCGCTGGCCGAGGCGCTGAAGGGCAAAAGCTGATCGCCCCGTTCCCGCGCGCGCCGGTTTAGGTTAGGGTTCCGCCATGGCCGTCCTGCCCTTCCGCCCCACCCCGTTCTTCGCCAACAAGAACCGCGCCTTCTGGCGGCTGCAGGCCATGGGCTGGGGCGGTGCGCTGCTGCTGCGCGCGATGTCGAGCCTGGCCAATGCCCAGCCGTGGAACTTCCTGGTGCTGGTGCTGATCGAAACCTTCACCGGCTTTTCGATCTCGCTGATCCTTGCGGTGATCTACCGCCAGCTGATCGCCCGGCGCCCGCTGATCACCTGGGGGGTGACCGCGGTGGTGCTGCCGCTGGCGGTGTCGCTCTATGCCTTCATCGATTCGTGGGTGGTCCAGCTTTACCGCTTCGGCGCCTCGGCCAATTACGCCAGCCTGTTCATCGGCGCGCTGTTTGTCGATGGCACGCTGCTGGGGGCCTGGTCGGCGCTGTACTACGCGATGAATTTCTTCCTCCAGGTGGAAGAACAGAACGATGCCCTGATCCGCCTGGAAAACCAGGCGACCAGCGCCCAGCTGGCGATGCTGCGCTATCAGCTGAACCCGCATTTCCTGTTCAACACGCTGAACTCGATCAGCACGCTGGTGCTGCTGAAGCAGACCGAGCCGGCCAATGCCATGCTCAGCCGCCTGTCGGCCTTCCTGCGCTATACCCTGACCAACGAGCCGACCGGGCGGGTCACCGTGGCGCAGGAGGTCGAGACGCTGAAGCTCTACCTCGATATCGAGCGGATGCGGTTCGAGGAACGCCTGCGCACCACCTTCCGGATCGACCCCGCAGCCGCCCCGGCGCTGCTGCCCTCGCTGCTGCTCCAGCCCCTAGTCGAAAACGCGATCAAATACGCGGTTTCCCAGCAGGAAAGCGGCGCCGAAATCACCATCGCCGCCACGCTGGTCGGTCCGAACCTGCGGATCACCGTCTCGGACACCGGGCCGGGGCTGGCTTCGGGCCAGTCCGATCACCGCGTCTCGGGGATGACTTTCGACGGGGGAGAGCCGGTCTCGACCGGGGTTGGCCTTGCCAATATCCGCGACCGGCTGGCCCAGGCCTATGGCCCGACCCACCGCTTCGAGACGATGGAGCCGGCCGAGGGCGGCTTTGCCGTGCTGATCGAAATCCCCTTCGAGAGCCGGCCNNCGCCCCCGCACCGCGCCTGGCCGCGCCGGCCTGACAGGACAGAACCCATGACCATCCGCACCATCCTCGTCGATGACGAAAAGCTGGCGATCCAGGGGCTGCAGCTGCGCCTTGCCAGGTTCCCCGATGTCGAGGTGATCGACACCTGCGCCAACGGCCGCGAGGCGATCCGCAAGATCAAGACCGAGCGCCCCGATCTGGTCTTCCTCGACATCCAGATGCCGGGGTTCGACGGCTTTTCGGTGGTCAAGGGGCTGATGGACGTCGATCCGCCGCTGTTCGTCTTCGTCACCGCCTATGCCGAGCATGCCGTCCGCGCCTTCGAGGCCAATGCGGTCAACTACCTGATGAAGCCGGTCGACGAGGACCGGCTGGCCGATACGCTGGACCGGGTGCGCCAGCGGCTGGCCGACAAGCGCCTCGCCGAAGAGGCCGAAAAGCTCAAGACCGTGCTTGCCGAGGTCGCCCCCGAGGCGATGGAGGAACTGGAGCAGGAGCTGGAAGACGACGCCGGCGACCCCGCCGCCGCGCGCTTCGAAAAGCTCATCAACATCAAGGATCGCGGCCAGATCTTCCGGGTCGATATCGACAGCATCGAACGGATCGAGGCCGCCGGCGACTACATGTGCATCTACACCGGCGACAATTCGTACATCCTGCGCGAAACGATGAAGGACCTTGAGCGGCGGCTCGACCCGCGCGTGTTTCAGCGGGTCCACCGCAGCTGGATCGTCAACCTCAACCTCGTCCGCCAGGTCAAGCCGCACACCAATGGCGAATGCTTCCTGATTCTTGAAAGCGGCGCCGACGTGAAGGTCTCGCGCAGCTACCGCGACGTGGTCGCCCGGTTCGTCCACTGATGTTCAGCCTGCCCGGCTTCGACACCGCCGCCTTCGTTGCCGCAACGCTGGCGGAGGATCTTGGCGCGGGGCTGCCCGGCGGCGGGCATGACGTGACCAGCGAGGCGGTGATCCCTGCCGATGCCCGCTTCGCCGGGGTGATGGCCAGCCGCGAGGCGATCACGGTCGCCGGCCTGCCGCTGGCCGAGGCCTTCTTCCGTCACCTCGACCCGCAGGTGGTGATCGAACGGCTGGTGGAAGATGGCGCGGAGGTTGCCGCCGGCACCGAATTGCTGCGCCTCTCCGGCCTGGCCCGCGCCATGCTGACCGCCGAGCGTTCGGCGCTCAACACCGTCCAGCACCTTTCGGGGATTGCCACGCTGACCCGCGCCCATGTGACGGCGATGCAGGGCAAGGCCACGCTGCTCGATACCCGCAAGACCATCCCCGGCCTGCGCGCGCTGGAAAAGTACGCGACCCGGATGGGCGGGGCGAAGAACCACCGGATGGGCCTGTGGGACGCGGCGATGATCAAGGACAACCATGTCGCGGTCGCCGGCGGGGTGGGCGAGGCCGTCGCCCGCGCCCGCGCCGCCGGGGTGGCGCAGGTGATCTGCGAGGTTGACCGGCTCGACCAGATCGAGCCGGCAATCGTGGCGGGGGCGAGCCACCTGCTGCTCGACAACTTGGCGCCCGACACGCTGCGCGAGGCAGTCGCCATGGTCGCCGGCCGGGTGCCGACCGAGGCCAGCGGCGGGGTGCGGCTCGACACCATCGCCGCCATCGCCGCCAGCGGGGTCACCTACGTCTCGGTCGGCCGCCTGACCCAAAGCGCGCCCGCAGCCGATATCGGGCTGGATTTTTCGCTGGCCTAGGCCGTAAACTCATAAACCGCGCCATCGAGGCGGTGGAATGGCGAACATATCGGGCCGAAGCGGCCGCCGGGAATAGTGGTACTATTTCCAAGGCCGCTTCGGCCCGAGATGGAAGCCATTCCGCCGTCCCGAAGGGATTTGACCAAAATGGCCCACTGCCGCGTCAGGCTCACTTGAAATATCGACATATTCCGGCGCTCGCCTTCCTTGCATTGGGCCATTTTGCCTCAAACCTCGATGGCGCGGTTTATGAGTTTACGGCCTAGCGCCGCTCCCTGAAGAAATCGCGCAGCAGGTCCGCTGCCTCCTCGGCACCGATGCCGGGATAGACCTCGGGCCGGTGCAGCGCGCCGGGCTGGTCGAACAGCCGGGGCCCGTGCTCCACCGCCCCGCCCTTGGGGTCGGCGGCGCCATAGTAGAGCCGGGCGATGCGGGCGTGGCCGATGGCCCCGGCGCACATCGCGCAGGGTTCCAGCGTCACCCACAGCTCGCAGCCGGTCAGCCGCTCGTCACCCAGCGCCCGGGCCGCGGCGCGGATCGCCACGATCTCGGCGTGGGCGGTCGGATCGTGATCCTCGCGCGGCAGGTTGTGGCCGGTGGCGATCACCTGCCCCCCCTTGACCACCACCGCGCCAACCGGCACTTCGCCCGCCTCAGCGGCCCGTCGTGCCGCCGCCAGGGCAAGTGCCATCGGTTCGGGAAGCGGCCAGCGGGTCATTTGTCGCAGGTAGCGGCCCCCGGCGCGCCACGCAACTTGACCTTGCCGGGGGGAATCGCTATGCGCGCGCCTTCCTTCGGTAACGAAGTCCATTTTCAGGCGAGAAGAACCATGTCCCGCATTTGCGAACTGACCGGCAAGGGCCGCCAGATCGGCCACAACGTCAGCCACGCCAACAACAAGACCAAGCGCGTGTTCCTGCCCAACCTGCAGAACGTCACGCTGATGTCGGATGGCCTTGGCCGCAGCTTCAAGTTCCGCGTTTCGACTCACGGGCTGCGCTCGGTCGAACACGTCGGCGGGCTCGACAACTGGCTGATGAAGGTGGCCGACACCAAGCTCAGCCCGCGCGCCCTCAAGGTGAAGCGCGAGCTGGCGAAGAAGCCCGCCGCCGCCTGATCCGGCGACACGGTCCAACGAAAAGGCCCGGCGGAGCGATCCGCCGGGCCTTTTCGTTGGGAGTCGGGGGGCAGAGCGCTGGCGCTGCCCCCTGAACCGCCTACTTCCCCGCCCGGCTGGCATCCCGTGCGGCGCGGAACTCGTCGTTCGGGTGCCAGTTCGGCCAGGCACTGCTGTCGGCCAGGCTGCGGCCCAGCTGGTAGTAGATGCCCACGTCCTCGGCGATCCCCACCCAGTTCCAGCTCGGCGAATATTCGTCGCTGGGCTGGTGGTAGCGGTGCTCGACATAGTCCTCGCCCGCGGCACGCCCGGCTTCCTTGCCGCCCTGCACCAGATCGGGCCCACGCCCGATCTCGAACATCGGCACCCCGCGCTTGGCCATCGGGAAGTGGTCCGAACGGTAATAGTGGCCGCGCTCGGAATGCTCCTCGGCGCTTTCGTACAGGCCATGGGCCTTCAGCACGCGGCGGAAAATCGCGGTCAGCTCGCTCTTGTCGCCGCCGGTCATCGCGTAATCGCGCGAGCGCCCGCCCGGCGGCAGCGAATCCATGTTCACCCCGCCCACCGTCCTGGCCAGCGGATAGACCGGGTTCTGGGCATAGAATTCGCTGCCCAGCAGGCCCTGTTCCTCCAGCGTCAGCGCGACGAAGACCTGGCTGCGCGCCGCCGGGCCAGCCTTCACGTTGGCCTTGGCCAGGCCGACCAGCGCCCCGACCCCGGTGGCATTGTCGACCGCGCCGTTGCAGATGCCATCACCCCTGGCATCAGCCTGGCAGTGGCCCAGGTGATCCCAGTGCGCCGAATAGAGCACATATTCGCCCGGGCGCGTGCGGCCCTTCTGGATGCCGATGACATTGTGCGAGGCCGAGCGGTCCAGCTGGTTGTCGAACGACAGGCTGGCCGTCAGCCCCAGCGGCACCGCCTTGAAACCGGGATGCTTCGCCGCCTCGACCAGCGCGGCATAGTCCTTGCCGGCCTTGGCGAAGACCGCCCTGGCAACATCCTGCTGGATCCAGCCATTGGCCTCGGTCTCGCCCACGGCATTGTCGGCCCGCGCGACGAAGACCTTGGGGCCAGACCAGCTCGATTGCACCACGTTCCAGCCATAGGCGGCGGGGAAGGTATCGTGGATGATCAGCGCCGCCTTGGCGCCCTGCCGCGCGGCTTCCTCGAACTTGTAGGTCCAGCGGCCGTAATAGGTCATCCGCCGCCCCTTGAAGAGGCCCTGTTCGTCCGCCGCGGCATAGTCCGGATCGTTGACCAGGATCACCGCCACCTTGCCCTTCATGTCGAGCCCGGCATAGTCGTTCCAGCCGAGTTCGGGGGCGCTGATGCCATAGCCGACGAAGACCAGCTCGGCGTCCGTGATCTCGGTATGGGCGACATGGCGGAAGCTGGCGGCGACGAAATCCTTGCCGCGCGCAAAGCTCATGCCCCCGATGGTCAGCGGGCTGTAGTCATGCCCCGTCACCGCCACGGTCGGCACGTCCTGCAGCCAGCCGCCCTTGGCGCCGCCGGGCTTCAGGCCCGCCGCCTTGAACCGGGCGATGATGTCGGCCAGCACCTTGGGTTCGACCGACGAGGCCGGGCCGCGCCCCTCGAAGGCATCCGAGGCGAGCGTCTTCACCGTATCCTTGATCAGCGGCATGTCGAGCGCCGGCACCTTGGGCAGCGCCGGGGCGGGCGCGGCCTGCACCGGGGCCGCCAGGGCCAGCGCGCCCAGCGCGAGGCCGGCCAGCAAGTTCTTCATCTGCATTGTGTTCACCTGTCCGTCTGGTTGGGGGTAAGCTTCAGGGCTTGGCCGGCTGGTCCAGCCCGCGCGCCTCGATCGTCGCCGAAACGTCGGGATCGTGGCCGGTGAAGGCGCGGTACATCGTCGCGTAGTCGAGCGAAGAACCGCGCGACAGCACCATGTCGCGGAACCGCTGGCCATTGGCGCGGGTCAGCCCGCCGTTCTTCTCGAACCAGGCATAGGCATCGTGGTCCAGCATCTCGGTCCAGCCATAGGCGTAATAGGCGGCGGCATAGCCATTGGCCCAGATGTGGCGGAAATAGCTGGAGCGATAGCGCGGCGGCACATGGGCGATATCCAGCCCGGTCTTGGCCAGAGCCTCGGCCTCGAACTTGTCGGCATCCTGGCGCGGGGCGCTGGCGGGCAGCGCGTGCCAGTCAAGATCGAGCATCGCCGCCGCGGTCGATTCGCCCAGCGCATAGCCCTGATCGATCCGGCGCAGATCCTTCAGCTTGGCGACCATCGCGGCAGGCAGCACCTCGCCGGTCTGATAGTGCCTGGCATAGTGCGCCAGCACTTCGGGATGGGTCGCCCAGTTCTCGTTGAACTGGCTGGGAAACTCGACGAAGTCGCGCGCGGTGTTCGAACCCGCCAGGCTGACCAGCGTCTGGTTCGAGAGCATGCCGTGCAGCGCATGGCCGAATTCGTGGAACATCGTCACCACGTCGTCGAAAGTGACCAGCGCCGGCTGGCCCGGGGCGGGCTTGGCAAAGTTCTCGACATTGACCACCACCGGCTTCGTGCCCAGCAGCTTCGACTGGGTGACGAATTCGTTCATCCACGCGCCGCCCTGCTTGTTGTCGCGCTTCCACGGATCCCAGTAGAACAGCGCCAGTTCCTTCCCGTCGGTGTCGAAGACGGTGTAGGTGCGGACATCGGGATGATAGACCGGCAGATCGGTACGGCGCTTGAAGGTCAGGCCATAGAGCCGGTTGGCGGCGTAGAACACGCCTTCTTCCATCACCTTGTCGAGCAGGAAATAGGGCTTGGCCGCACCGGGGTCGAAGCTCAGCTTGGCGGCCTGGATCGGGCCGGCATAGCGTTCCCAGTCCCACGGGTGAACCGCCGGATCGCCGCCGTCCTTGGCGATCGCCGCGCTGATTTCCTTCACCTGCCGCGCCTGGGTGGCGGCCAGCGCCGGGGCGAGCTTGCCGAGGAAACCGCGCGCGGTGGCACCGTTCCTGGCCATCTGGTCGTGCAGCGCCAGATCGGCATAGTTGGCATAACCCAGCAGCTTGGCCTTTTCGGCGCGCAGCTGGGCAATCTCGGCGATCATCGCCCGGGTGTCGTTGGCATCGCCCCGCACCGAGCGGGTCCAGCTCGCCTCGAACAGCGCCTTGCGGGTGGCAGGATCGCTCAGCGAATCGATCTGCGGCTGCTGGGTGGTGTTCTGCAGCGGCAGCACATAGCTGCCGGCGGGCAGCTTGCGCTCTTCGGCGGCCTTGGCGGCGGCGGCGATCTCACCATCCGACAGCCCGGCCAGCTTGGCCTTGTCGGTCACCACCAGCGCGGCGGCCTTGGTGCCGGCGGTCAGCTTCTGGCCGAAATCGGTCGACAGGCTGGCCAGCCGCTGGTTGATCGCCTTCAGCCGGGTCTGCTGGGCCGGGGCCAGCGCGGCGCCGGCAGCGACGAACTGGTCATAGGTGATGTCGAGCAGGCGGCGTTCGTCGGGCTTGAGGCCCAGCTTGCCTTCGCGGGCGTGCAGGCTCTTCACCCGGGCGAACAGCCTGGGGTTCATCGCGATCTCGTCGAACATCGCGGAAAGTTCCGGCGCGGTCTTGGCGTCGATCGCATCCAGCTCGTCGTTGGTATTGGCGCTGGTCAGCGCGCCGAACATCGCCTGCACCCGGCGCAGCATCAGCCCAGAACGCTCCATCGCGACAATGGTATTGGCGAAGGTCGGCACCGTCTTGGCATTGGCGATGGCCCGGATTTCGGCCTTGTTGGCGGCAATCGCGGCGCGGATTGCGGGCAGGAATTCGGCATCCTTCAGCGCACCGAAGGCCGGGGCCTGGAACGGCAGCGCCGAAGGCTTGGCAAACATGGTGGCCGGGTCGGCTGCCAGCGCCGGGGTGGCCAGGATCAGGGCCACCAGGCTGGCGGCAAGGGTGCTCTTCAGGGCTTTCATCGCTCTCTCACTTTCGCTTGGGGCACGCGGCATCCGGTTCGGCGCCCGCGCGGAATGACGCAGTGCTATCGCCTTGCCCGGGCGCTGGCAAATGGGGAAATTGTCGCGAACGGTCAGCCGGCGGGGCGCACGACGTCGAAGGCCACGCTCATCCGTTCGCCGCCGCTGAACGGCATGGTGCCGTGCCACATCAGCGAGGGGAACAGCACCAGTTGCCCCACCTTGGGCCGCACCCGGCGGTGCGGCGGCAGATCGGGCAGCAGCGCGCGGTTGGCGCCCAGGATCAGCCAGCCATCCTCGCTGTGCTCAACCGCCTCGGGCACGATCAGGTGGATCGCCCCGCTCAGCCAGCCCTCGGAATGGATGTGGTCGACATGGAAGCCCTCGCCGCGCAGGCGGATCGACCAGGCCCCGGCATAGCGGTGGCGGTGCGGCGCGGCGATCCGGGTCGGGTGGCCCGC
>JAFECL010000070.1:54053-68072 GCA_018242165.1 Pseudomonadota bacterium | reverse complement strand
TAGGCGCACCACATCGTGCCCACCGCATTGGTGATCTTCACCGCCAGCCAGCCGTTGAACCCCACCTGTTCGGCCTTGCGGGTCACCACCCCTTCGGCCTTGCGGCCCGACACTCGCGGATGGCTGGTGTGGCTGTGGCTGGTGGTCATGCGAGCGGCCCTTCCCTGAATGGCAGGCCGCCCCGGGGTGGCTATTTGCCAGTGCCCCACAGCCGGCCCTGCGGCAGATAGCCGATCTTGCCCGAAAGCTCGGCCTTGCACCAGCCGCCGGCACAGTCGCCCAGCCGGCCGACCACGCCCGGCGCCAGCCGCAACAGCACTCGCCCGCCGCCATCGGCCTTCTCGCGCAGTTCGGCCTGGCCCTGGCCGGCGACCAGAAAGGTCCGCTCACGCGACAGCAGCCGCAGCAGCACCCAACCGCGCGCGCCTTCCGCATCCTGAACCAGCCGCCAGCCCTCCATCGCCCGCAGCACCCGCACCGGCAGGTGCTGGCGATGATAGACCCACAGAATCCGGTAATCCTCGCCCGGGCCGACCCGCATGTTGACCTCGGTCGCGCGCAGGCTGGCCCAATGCGGCAGCGCCGCATCCTCGGCGGCGCGGGCCGGCACGGCCACCGCGGCAAGCGCGAGAATCGGGAGCAGACGGGCGATCATCCTCCGCCCATAGCGTTGCCCGGCCGGCAGCTTCAACCCGCTTGACCGCGCCCGCCCACAGGCATAGCCCGCAAGCCATGACCATCGTAACCGATACCCCCCTCACCCGCCGCATCCAGGGCAAGCCCCGGGTGGTCGTCACCCGACACCTGATGCCGGGGGTGGAGGCGCGGATGGCCGAGCTGTTCGATTGCACCTTCAACACGGCCGACCGCCCGCTGACCCGCGACGAACTGATCGCCGCGATGCGCGAGGCCGACGTGCTGGTTCCCACCGTGACCGACCGGATCGACGCGGCGATGTTCGCGGAGGCCGGGGATGGCGCCCGGCTGGGGCTGATCGCCAACTTCGGCGCCGGGACGGAACACCTCGATCTGGCCGCCGCACGGGCCCGCAAGGTGATGGTCACCAACACCCCCGGGGTCTTCACCGACGATACCGCCGACCTGACCCTGATGCTGATCCTCTCCGTGCCCCGCCGGCTGGGCGAGGGCAGCCGGCTGGTGCGCGACGGGGCCTGGACCGGCTGGGCGCCCACCGCGCTGCTGGGCAGCCGGATCGGCGGCAGACGGCTGGGGATCGTCGGCATGGGGCGGATCGGCCAGGCCGTGGCCCACCGCGCCCGCGCCTTCGGGCTGGAAGTGGTCTATCACAACCGCCACCGCCTGCCCGCCGCGCTGGAGAACATGCTGGGGGCGCGTTACGAGGAAGATCTCGACGCGCTGATCGCCGGCGCGGACATCCTTTCGCTGCATTGCCCGGCGGGCAGCGGCACCCACCATATCCTCGATGCCCGGCGGCTGGGGCTGATGAAGCCCGGCGCCTTCCTGATCAACACCGCGCGCGGCGATCTGGTGGACGAGGAAGCGCTGATCGCCGCCTTGCAGGATGGGCGCCTCGCCGGGGCGGGGCTCGATGTCTATGCCCGCGAACCCGCGGTCGACCCACGGCTGATCGCCCTGCCCAGCGTCATCACCCTGCCCCACCTGGGCAGCGCGACCGTCGAGGGGCGGACCCACGCCGGCGAAAAGATCATCGCCAACATCCGCTTCTGGGCCGATGGCCACCGCCCGCCCGATCAGGTTCTGCTCGGCTGGGCATAACCGCGCCCGCGCGCAATTTTCCGCCCTGCCCCAGCTTGCCCGGCGACCGATCCTTGCCCTAAGGCCCCGCGCAAGAGGAGGAACGTGTCGGCCCCGCCGGCGCGTGTGAGGGGAGTTTGCATGCGCCTTGCCCGCTTTGCCGCCGTGGCCGCCACGGCTGCCGCCCTGTTGCTGCCGGCGCTGGGCCACGCCCAGGGCGCCGCGCCGAAAGCCGCCGACAGCGGTGACGGTGCCTGGATCCTGGTCGCCTCGGCGCTGGTCCTGCTGATGACCATGCCGGGCCTCACGCTGTTCTACGGCGGGCTGGTGCGGGCCAAGAACTTCCTGGCGGTGATGGTCCAGGTCGGGGCGATCGCCGCCGTGGCCTCGCTGCTGTGGGTGCTGGTCGGCTATACCATGGCCTTCGGCACGGTCGGCAGCGGGTGGATCGGCGGCTTGAACCTCGCCATGCTGGCCAATCTGCCGAAACTGCACGCCGGCACCGCGCTGAGCGAAAACACCTTCGCGCTCTATCAGCTGTGCTTTGCGGCGATCACCCCGGCGCTGATGGCCGGCGCCTGGGTCGACCGCGCGCGGTTCGGCTGGGTGGTGGGCTTCTGCGCCCTGTGGGGGCTGGCGGTCTATGCCCCGGCGGCGCACTGGATCTGGGGCGGCGGCTGGCTCGCCACCCGTTTCGGCACGGTCGATTTCGCCGGCGGGATCGTGGTCCACACCACCGCCGGGGTTTCGGCGCTGGTCGCCGCCTGGCTGGTCGGGCCGCGGCTGGGCTTTCCCCGCAGCCTGATGCTGCCCCATGCCCCCTCGCTGACGATGACCGGCGCGGCGCTGCTGTGGGTGGGCTGGTTCGGCTTCAACGGCGGTTCGGCGCTGGCGGCGGGTGCCGGCGCGGCCGGGGCGATCCTCAACACCCACATCGCCGCCTGCGTCGCGGCTTTGGCCTGGATCGGAATCGAGAACGTCAAGGTCGGCAAGCCCACCTCGGTCGGCTTTGCCACCGGTGCGGTGGCGGGCCTGGCCACGGTAACGCCGGCGGCGGGGATGATCGCCCCGGGTGCCGCCGCGCTGTTCGGGCTGGCGGCGGCGCTGGTCTGCTTCCCGATGATCCAGGTGGTGAAGCAGAAGTGGAAGATCGACGATTCGCTCGATGTCTTCGCGGTCCACGGCCTTGGCGGGATCACCGGATCGCTGCTGGCGGGCCTGTTCATGGCTCCGGCGCTGGGCGGCTCCGGTTACGCCGCCGGGCAGACCATGGGCGGGCAGGTGCTGGCGCAGGCGGTTGGCGTGGGCGCGGTGGCGCTGTGGTCGGCGCTGGCCAGTCTGGTGCTGGCCAAGGCAGTGGCCATGGCGATCCCGATGCGCGTCAGCGAGGACGAGGAACGCGAAGGGCTCGATCTCGCCAGCCACGGCGAGCGGGCCTGGGAGTTCGAATAGGGCTCAGCTCAGCGCCGCGCCAGCCGCCCGCCCAGCACCACCAGCGGGGCCAGGGTGGTGAGGAACAGCGCGTGGTACCACAGCGGGAAATGCGCCCAGATGTGGATATGCACCGGCACGAACAGCGCCAACAGCGCCAGACCGGTATAGAGCGGCGCGCGCGGCTCGGCTGGGGCGATCCGCGCCGCCACCGCACCCGCCGCCAGCTGGGCCAGCGCAGCGCTGCCCAGCCGCGCCGCCAGCATCACCAGGGTGAACTGCATCAGCTTCTCCGCATCGGCATAGCCCTCCAGGCCCAGCCGCATCAGCCGGTTGAACAGGCTGGCCACCACCACCCAGGCAGCAAAGCCGCCCAGCACCGCGCCGATTGTCCTGCCCATCCCCTGCTTTCCTCCCGGTTCAATCCCCTGTCAGGATGCGCTCGACCAGCTGCTGCACCGTGGGGGTGAAGTTGTTCGAATAGAACGGATCCTGCTTGAACCGATAGGCCGCGTGGCCCGCGAACATCAGGTTCTGATCGATGTCGCCACCGTGGGCGATATCCTGCAGGGTCTTCTGGATGCAGAAGCTGCGCGGATCGGCCAGCCGGCCGGTGCTGAAATCGTCGTGGTCCTTCCACGCCGAAAAGCCGCAGTGCGACAGGCAGCCCATGCAATCGGCCTGATCCTTGCGGATCACCTCGCGTTCGTTGGGGGTGACGAACACCACCGTGTCGTCCGGCGTGCGCAGGGCCTGGGTATAGCCCTCGGCAACCCAGCCGCGCGCGCGCCCCAGATCGGCCGGGGCTACCCAGAAGTTCTTGCCCTTGACCCCCACATCCAGCTGGACGGTATGTTCGCCCGCCTCAACCCGCGAATAGGGGATCTGACGATGCGAGCGCGCCTCGAGGTTGCGCAGGAAGGGGTTGCGCACCGCCGAAGAATAGAACCCCGTCGGCGAAAAGCGGTGCAGCAGCACGTCGCCCGGTTCCAGCGTGCGCAGGTGATCTTTCCACGGCTGCGGGATCGGGCTTTCCTCGGTCAGCAGCGGCCGGGTGCCGAACTGGAAGGCAATCGCGCCCAGTTCCGGGTTGTCGATCCAGTTTTCCCACTCGCGCAGGTACCAGACCCCGCCGGCCATCACGATCGGCACCGAATCCGAAACGCCCTCGGCACGCATGGTGTCGCGCAGCGCCTTGACCCGGGGATAGGGATCCTCGGGGCTCAGCGGATCTTCGGCGTTCGACAGGCCATTGTGCCCGCCGGCCAGCCACGGATCTTCATAGACCACCGCCGCCATCAGCTCGGAAACCTTGGAATAGGCCCGCTTCCACAGCGCGCGGAAGGCACGGGCGGAACTGATGATCGGCAGGTAATTGACCTCGAACCGCTGGGCGATCTCGGCCAGCTTGTAGGGCATGCCGGCGCCGCAGGTAACGCCGGTGACCAGCCCGCGCGTGCGTTCCAGCACCCCCTCGAGGATCGCCTGCGCGCCGCCCATTTCCCACAGCACGTTGATGTTGATCGCGCCCTTGCCGCCGGCGATATCATAGGCCCGGCGGACCTGTTCAACCGCGCCGGAAATGCCGTAGCGGATCAGTTCGGCATGGCGGCCCTGCCGGGTCAGCGCCTCGAACACCTGGGGGATGATCTTGCCGGTGGGATCGTAGGAATCCGCATTGACCGCGCTGACCGTCCCGATGCCCCCCGCCGCCGCCCAGGCGCCCGAGCTGGCATGGTTGGAAACCGCCACGCCCTTGCCGCCCTCGACCAGCGGCCAGACTTCACGCCCCCCGTAAAGAATTGGCTGCAAACCCTTGAAACTCATCAATGCAATCCCACTTCCACCGGCCCACCCCGGGCCCGTTGCTTGTTCTATACTCGCCCGCCACCCCTATTTGCAGGGCTGGATCGCCCCGGGCTCGGGCCGTGCCCAAACCGGTTCGAAACTGGCGTAATAGCCTTTGATCTCCGGTTTACGGACAAATTCGACCAAGCGATAGCCCGTGGCCGAAAATTCGCAGAACAACCGCGCCGGAGACAGGCCGTAACCACGCTCGTCACGCTCGACCACCACCACCCGGCCACCCTTGCGCAGCGCCGGCCACAAGTACCACAGGAAAGCATAGGGTTCGCCGACCTCGTGATACATGTGAACCAGGAACACCCGGTCGAAACTGCCCGGCGGCAGGCGCGGATCGACCGCGTCACCCAGCTTGATCGAGACGTTGTCGAGCCGCTCGCGCCCCACCCGGTCACCCAGCCGGGTCAGCACGGTGCGGTCGATATCCTCACCCAGCACCCGGCCCTTGCGGCCGACCCGCTGGGCCAGGCGAACCGTGTAATAGCCCTCGCCGGCGCCAATATCGGCCACCGTCATCCCCGGGGCCACCTTGGCCAGGTCCATCACCCCCGCAGCCTCGCGCGCCGCGTCGCGGTCCACTTCCGAGGGATCGTCGTCGCTGGTCGATACCCGCTCGACCGTGCGCCCCGCGCGGGGAAAGGCCTCGGCATTGTCCGGCCGGGTCGGATCCGGCCCGCGCTGGCAGGCCGCCAGCAGCGCCAGCACGGCAAGCAACAGGCCGCGCCTCATGATGCCCACCGCGCCACGATCCGCGCTGCCGCCGCCAGCACGCCAGGGGCCTTGGGGTCCCCGTCCGGCGTCGGCCGCGCCGGCTGGTAGAAGGCGGCGATGGCCAACGGCACCTTGCCCGGGCGCTCCGCCCAGGCAAGATCGACCCAGGTGCCGGGCAGGTCGGCAGGGTAGCCGGTGCCGGTCTTGTCGCCCACCACCCAGTCCGCCGGCAAGCCGGCCCGCAGGCGATCAAGCCCGGTTTCGGTTGCCCGCATCCAGCCCTTCAGCCGCGCCACCTCGGCCCCGGGCAGGCCGCCGCGGTCCAGCAAGGCGTGCAGCACGCCGGCCATGGCGGCGGGGCTGGTGGTGTTGCGCACCGCCCCCGGGGCCACCCGGTTGAGCGCCGGCTCGTAATCGTCAAGCCGCGACACACGGTCGCCCAGGCCGCGCCAGAACCCGGTCAGCGCAGCCGGCCCGCCCAGCCGGCGCAGCAGCAGGTTGGCGGCGCAATTGTCGCTGGTGGTCTGCGCCGCCTCGGCCAGCGCCGCCAGCGTCATGCTCCCCTCACCCAGATGCGCCTCGGTCACCGGCGAATTGGCCAGCAGGTCGGCCCGCGTATAGGCCAGTCGCTCATCCAGCCGCAGCTGGCCCCGCGCGCCCTCGCGCAGCACCATGGCGGCAAGGCTGAACTTGAAGCTGGAGCAGAAGGCAAAGCGTTCGTCGCGGCGATAGCCCGCCAGGCGCCCGCCGCGCGGCAGCACCGCGATACCCAGTCGCCCGCCGGCGTGCGCCTCAAGGGCGGAAAGTTCGCCGGCGAGCGATGGCTGGCCCGCGCCGGCCGGGGCGGCCAGCACGGCGGCCATCCCGGCCGTGAACTGCCGCCGCCCGATCGGGACGAGCGGGGCGGGCGCCATCAGTCGACGTCCTCCACCACCACCTTTTCGCCGGTCACCCGCTGGGCCAGCGCGGCGGCCATGAAGGGATCGAGCGCGCCGTCGAGCACATCCGACGGCGTGGGGCTGGTCACCCCGGTGCGCAGGTCCTTGACCATCTGGTAGGGCTGCAGGACGTAGCTGCGGATCTGGTGGCCCCAGCCAATGTCGGTCTTGGCGGCATGTTCGGCGCTGGCGGCTTCCTCGCGCTTCTGCATCTCGGCCTCGTAGAGCCGCGCCTTCAGCATGTTCATCGCGATTTCGCGGTTCTTGTGCTGGCTGCGGTCGATCTGGCTGGCGACGATGATCCCGCTGGGCACGTGCGTGATACGCACCGCCGAATCGGTGGTGTTGACGTGCTGGCCGCCGGCGCCCGATGCCCGATAGGTATCGACCTTGAGGTCGGCCGGGTTCACTTCCACCTGGAAGGTATCGTCGATCACCGGATAGACCCACACCGACGAAAAGCTGGTGTGGCGCCGCGCGGAACTGTCGTAGGGGCTGATCCGGACCAGGCGGTGCACCCCGCTTTCGGTCTTGGCATAGCCATAGGCGTTTTCGCCCTTGAGCAGGATCGTGGCGCTCTTGATCCCGGCCTGTTCGCCGGCCTGGTGCTCGATCACGTCAACCTTGAAGCCGCGCTTTTCACCCCAGCGGGTGTACATCCGCAGCAGCATCTCGGCCCAGTCCTGGCTTTCGGTGCCGCCTGCCCCGGCGTGGATTTCAAGGTAGGTGTCGCAGGCATCGGCTTCGCCGGCCAGCAGCGCCTGAACCTTGTCGGCATCGGCCCGGTCGGCCAGCGCGGCCAGCGCAGCGTGGCCTTCGTCGATGGTGGCATCGTCGCCCTCCATCTCGCCCAGCTCGATATATTCGATGGCATCGGCCATTTCGCGGCTGATGGTGTTGACGGTGCCCACCGCCGCTTCCAGCCGGCGGCGTTCCTTCATCACCGCTTCGGCTTCCTTGGGATTGTCCCACAGCTTGGGGTCTTCAACCCGCGCGTTCAGCTCGTCGAGCCGGCGCAGCGCCCGGTCCCAGTCGAGGAACTTGCGGACCAGCGCCAAAGCCGCTTCGATCCGCGCGATATGGGCCTGCCCTTCGGCACGCATCTAGCTTACTCCGTCTATCGAACGGAGCGCGTTAGCCGGATCGCGGCCAAAGTAAAGAGGGGGGCCGAAGCCCCCACCCTGCTCACCGCCCGGCCTTGATCGCCTTGACCGCCGCCAGCGTCTCGGAAACATGCTTTTCCCAGCCGAGGTTGGAATAGACATGCACGATCTTGCCGTTCGGGGCGATGACGTAGGAGGTGCGGTTGGTGATCCCGCCCATCGGGATTCCGGCGGCCTTCAGCGCCACGTCATAGGCCTGGATCACTTGCGGGCTGGCGCTCGCCACCGCGAACTTGTTGCGGCATTCCGAGGTCGAGAACTTGGTCAGGGCCTCGATCCCGTCGGCCGACATGCCGATCACGGTCGCATGCGCGGCGTGGAACTGGTCCATCGCCTCGGCAAAGGCGTGCGCCTCAAGGGTGCAGCCCTTGGTGAAGGCCTTGGGGTAGAAATAGAGCACCACCGGGCCATTCTTCAGCGCATCCTTGAGACGGAAGCGGAAGGGCTTGCCCCCCAGCGCACCGTCAGCGGTGAAATCGGGGGCCGAGGCCCCGGGGTTGAGGGCGGCCGCGGCCGGATGGGCCAGCAGCAGGGCGGCAGGCGCGGCAAGCGCGGCCATGATCAGGGGCTTGTTCATGGGGTGATGATGCACCCGATCCCCGTGGCTGTCGACACGTTCTTGAGGGCAGCCGGCCCTGGCCACTAAAGCCCGCTGCGGGCGCTGTCGCGGCGGGCGTCGCCGTTGTCCTCCACCCCGACCAGCTGGCGCACCACCTCGATCCGCTCGGCGGCAAGGCCGTCCGGCAGGGCACCGGCAAGACGGGTGCTCCAGCTGCCCGAGGCGCCGGGGGTCAGGCGCATCGGCACATCCTGGGCGGTGGACAGCACCCGCTGGCAACCATGGCCCGGCCGCGCGCCGGCGGGGCAGGCAAAGGCCTCGACCCACAGCGATACCCGCCCGATCACTGCTTCGCTGTGATTGTCGACCGCAAGCGGCAGCTGCACCGTGAACCGGTCGCCCTCGATCGACGCCCGGGCCCCCGAAGTATCGATCGCCACCCCGCTGACCCCGGCAGGCCATGGGTTCAGCGCCTGCCGCGCCAGCGGAACCGCCGCCGCCGCGAATACCAGGGGGACGAGCAGCCACAGCGGCCGCCAGCCTGCCAGGGCAAGAAGGACGGAGCGATTCGGCGCGGGGCGGCTGGCCATGCGCAGGCCTTGCGGCGGGCGCCCTTGGCAGAGCCTTGTCGGAGACGGCTAAGCCAGAGTTAAGCCTGCCGCCCGTATGCCGGCATCAGTAAACCCCGCCCTTGTCGCTGACGAAATCGGCCGGGGCATCCTCACGCGCGCCCTCGTCGCCACCCAGGCCCGAGGCGGCCATGCCGCGCTTGATCTGGGCCAGCAGTTCGGCCCGCCGGGCGGCCAGCAGATCCTGCTTGCTGGCCCGGCGCGGTTCGGTCTGCGGCTTGAAGGCTTCCCAGATGATCTCGGCCTTGGGGTCGTCGGTCGGCACGCCCTCGAACACCCTGCTGCCGCTGAGCCGGTCAACCTTCACCAGCTGCACCCCCGCCGGGGCCGGGAACGGCACGTGGGTCCAGCGGGTGCGGGTGCTGGTGATGAACTGGCGCATGATCGGCACGGCAAAGGTGCTGCCCTGGGCATAGCCCCCCAGCGATACCGGCTTGTCATAGCCGATGTAGGCCCCGCCGATGATGTCGGGCGATCCGCCGACGAACCAGACGTTGGTCGGCCCGGTGGTCGTCCCGGTCTTGCCGAACAGCGGCAGGCCCAGATCGTGCAGGCTGGCAGCGGTGCCGCGGGTGACCACGCCTTCCAGCATGTGGACCACCTGATAGGCGGTGCGCGGATCGAGCACCTGGCGGCCCTTCAGCGGCAGGCGCGGCATCGGCTTGCCATCCCATTCGGCCATGTTGCAGCCGGTGCAGCGCCGGTCATCGGCGCGGAAGATCACCTTGCCGCTGCGATCCTGGACATAGTCGATCAGGCTGGGGGTATATTGCACCCCCATATTGGCCAGCGCGGCATAGGCGTTGACCATCTGCGCCACGGTGCTTTCTCCCGCACCCAGCGCAAAGGACAGGTAGGGCTGGTATTTACCGATCCCCACCCGGTCGAGCGTCTTGACCACCTTGTCCATGCCGGTGTCATTCGCGATGTGCACCGTCATCAGGTTGCGCGACTGCTCCAGCCCCCAGCGCATGGTATGTTCGCCCGTGCCGCCCTCATTGCCGAAGTTGCGGAAGCACTTCTGGCCCAGCGCCGCCCCCTGATAGACGCAGAACGGCTGGTCGGGGACCATCGTGCTGGGGGTCATCCCCGCATCGAGCGCGGTGGCATAGACAAAGGGCTTGATCGTCGATCCGGGCTGGCGCTGAGCCTGGGTGGCGCGGTTGAAGCTGTCGAGCCCGGCGTCGAACCCGCCCGCCAGCGCCAGCACGCGGCCATTGTACGGCGCCTCGACCAGCATCCCGCCGGCGACGAAAGGCACCGCCTTGGCCAGCCAGGCATCGCCGCTGGGCTGTACCGCGATCACGTCGCCCACCCGCACCTGCGGCGGGGCTCCGGCCAGCGGCCCGACCGCGCCATCGGCAAAGCCGACCTGCCCGCCCGAGCCATTGCGCGCCAGCACCAGTGCCACGCGCCAGTCCTTGTAGCTGACGGTCTTGTTAAGGGTGATCAGCTGGCTCTGCCAGTGATCGGGATCGAGATTGAGATGCGCGATCGGCCGTTCCCAGCCCTTGCCGCCGGCATAGCGCAACAGGCCCGAACGCAGCGAATCCTGCGCTGCCTTCTGCAGTTCGGGATCGAGGCTGGTGCGCACCCACAGCCCGCCGGCGTAAACGCTGTTCGGCCCATCCTCGGCATTCTCGCCGTACTGGTCGATCAGCCGGCGGCGAACCTCCTCGACGTAATAGCCCACCGCCGCGTCATAGGCTTCGACCCGGCGCGGGATCAGCCCCAGCGGCTGGGCCTTGGCGGCATCCGCCTCGGCCCGGCTGGCCCAGCCGTTCTTGACCATCTGGTCCAGCACCCAGTTGCGCCGGTCGATCGCCTTGGCGGCGAACTGGGCGCGGCCATAGGTTTCGGGCGCCTTGGGCAGGATCGCGAGGAACGCCGCCTCGTGCAGCGCCAGCTCGTTCACGTCCTTGCCGAAATAGGCCCGCGCGGCGGCCTGGACGCCAAAGCTCTGCCGGCCCAGCGGAATCTCGTTGAGGTAGAGTTCGAGGATCTGCTGCTTCGACAGCACCCCCTCGATCCGCCGCGCCAGGATCATTTCCTTGAACTTGCGGCCAACCGAATATTCGTTGCCGATCAGAATGTTCTTGGCGACCTGCTGGGTAATGGTCGAACCGCCCCGGGCGCGCTGGCCCGACCCCAGCTTCGAGGTGAAGTCGATCACCGCCTGCGCCAGCCCGACATAGTCGACCCCGCCGTGGCTCCAGAAATTCTTGTCCTCGGCCGAGAGGAAGGCGTTGATCAGCGGCTTGGGGAAATCGACGAAGCGCAGCTGCACCCGGCGTTCGCGGGCATAGGAATAGACGATGCTGCCATCCGCGCCGCGCACCATGGTCGGCAAGGGCGGCTGATAGTCGACCAGCCGGTCGGCGCTGGGCAGGTTGCGCGAAACGGCCACCCAGACCAGCAGGTTGAACGCGGCCAGCGCCCCCAGCGCATAGCCGCCGATCCGGAACCAGCGATGGGCGTGCCACAGTTCGGCAAAGCTCTCGCGCCAGTGTTCGGGCACCAGACCGGCGATGCGCAGCCGCGCCTGATGGAACAGGTCGGTCACCCGGTGCCACAGCCCGCCACCGGCGCGGCGCAGCTTGAGGCGGCGGTTCGCGCCATCGTCGGGCTGGGGATCGGGGGGGCTGGCGTCAGTCATTGCTGCCAAGGCCCTAGCACGGGACTTTCATCGCGCGCCAGTGGTCTTGCTGGGCGATGACACCGCCGGCTGGGGCACCGACGGCTGGGGACTGGCGCTGGCCGTGCCGGCGGCCATCGCCCGGCGCGCGAAATAGACCCGGATCGCCCGGTCGACGATTTCGGCAAAGGCCGCGCGGCCCGCCGGGCTGGCCAGCCGCGCCGCCTCGGCCGGGTTGGTGATATAGCCGCTTTCGAACAGCACCGAGGGCAGATCGGGCGATTTCAGCACCACAAAGGCCGCCGATTGCAGCGGCGGATCGCGGAAATGCATCTTGCCGGCCGCCTCGCGCAGGATCAGGCGGGCGAATTCCAGCGACTGGGCGGCGCTCTGGCGCTGCGAAAGATCGACCAGAATGCTCGCCACCGCATCGCTGGTCTGGCCCAGGGCGACACCGTTGACGCTGTCGGCCCGGTTTTCCCGCGCCGCCAGCCGGTTGGCGGTCTCGCTGCTGCCTTTCGCCGACAGGGTGTAGAGCGTGGCCCCCGCCGCCTCGCCCTCCGCCGCGTCGGCGTGGATCGAGAGGAACAGGTCGGCCTTCAGCCGCCGGGCGATCCCGCCGCGCTCTTCCAGCAGCAGATAGCGGTCGTCGCCGCGGGTCAGCGCCACCCGGATCCCGCCGCCGGCCAGCAGGCGATCGTGCAGCGCGCGGGCCAGCGCCAGGGTCAGCGCCTTTTCCTTGAGCGCCCCCCCGGCCCCCGGATCGTGCCCGCCATGGCCGGCGTCGATCACCACCAGCGGCCGGCTGGCATCAAGCGGCCCTTCCACCGGGGGCAGGCCCAGCCCGCCGGGCGGCGGCAGTTCGATCCGCAGCATGTCGGGCCGGCGCTGGCCCGGGGCGCCAAAGTGCCGGTCGGCGGCAACCATGGCCGCAAACAGGGCAACCGGAGCGGCCAGGGCGGCAAGGATCAGCATGGCACGGCGCATCCCCCTCCGGTTATGCGCGTGGCGCCAAGGATTCAATGGTTAACCATTCGCGCCTAGAACGGGCGATGTTGCGATGGGCTCGCAGCACCCGGCTTGCCCCCGCAGGCAAGCGGTGCTAGCACCCCGCCACCGGAGCCACGCGCTCCGCCCGCGCGGACGTTCCGCGCAGACCAGGTTGATGCAGTTGATGTCGAATCGTTTGCCGTTTGCCACGCCGACGCCCCCCGCGGGCGCGGTGGCCTTGGCGGCAGGCAAAGGCGCCCTGGCGCGCCACGGCATGGCTGCAGATGCACAAACCGCCGCCCGCCCGCAGCCGTGGATCACGCTGCGCGCGGGCTTTTTCGTTACCGCCGGCCATGGCGCGGAGCATGTGCTTCGCCGCGCCGGCACTTCGTATGAAACCCGCGCCACTACCCGCCTTCGGGCTGCAGGCCGGCGCGGCTGGAGATTATTTGATGGCAACGCGCATGTTGATCGACGCGCGCCACCCGGAAGAAACCCGGGTGGCGGTGCTCAAGGGCAACCGTATTGATGAATTCGACTTTGATTCTGCCGATCACAAGCAGATCAAGGGTAACATCTATCTGGCCAAGGTTACGCGGGTAGAACCCTCGCTGCAGGCAGCTTTCGTCGATTTCGGCGGCAACCGCCACGGCTTTCTGGCCTTTTCCGAAATCCACCCCGACTATTACCAGATCCCCAAGGAAGACCGCGAGGCGCTGCTGGCCGAAGAGGCCGCGCACGCCGAGGAAGAGGCCGCGCTGCGTGGCCTGGCCGAGGGTGAAGAGGATTTCGTCGGCGACGACGACCTGGGCGAGGATCTGGCCGACGATCTCGCCGGTGGCTCGGTCGAGGATGCCGGCGGGCTGATCGAGGTCGATACCGCCGAGAAGGACGAGGTCGCAACGATCGAGGCTGGCCAGATCGAGAACGCCTTCGATCACGAGGGTGAAGAGGCCGAGGAAGAGGCGGGCCAGGGCCGCCGGGGCCGCCGCCGCCGTCAGGGCGGGCGCGGTTCGGCCCACGCCAAGGAAGCCGACGAGCTGCGCGCCAAGCGCATGGCGCTGCGCCGCCGCTACAAGATCCAGGATGTGATCCAGCGCCGTCAGGTGCTGCTGGTGCAGGTGGTGAAGGAAGAACGCGGCAACAAGGGCGCCGCGCTGACCACCTACCTGTCGCTGGCCGGCCGCTATTGCGTGCTGATGCCGAACAGCAGCCACGGTGGCGGGATCAGCCGCAAGATCAGCAGCGTGACCGATCGCAAGCGGCTGAAGTCAGTGATCGCCGAGCTGCAGCTGCCCAAGACCATGGGCTGCATCGTCCGCACCGCCGGCCTGTCGCGCACCAAGCCCGAGATCAAGCGCGA
>JAFECL010000070.1:46494-53979 GCA_018242165.1 Pseudomonadota bacterium | reverse complement strand
TCGGATTCGGACCTGATCAAGCGCGCGATCCGCGACATCTACAACCGCGACATCGAGGAAGTGGTGGTCGAGGGCGAGGCCGGCTATCGCGCCGCCCGCGATTTCATGAAGCTGCTGATGCCCAGCCATGCCCGGCGGGTGAAGCAGTACGCCGATCCGGTGCCGCTGTTCCAGCGCTATGGCGCCGAAGACCAGCTGACCGCGATGTACGATCCGGTGGTCCAGCTGAAATCGGGCGGCTACATCGTCATCAACCCGACCGAGGCGCTGGTGTCGATCGACATCAACTCGGGCCGCTCGACCAAGGAGCACGGGATCGAGGCGACCGCGCTCAACACCAACCTTGAAGCCGCGCGCGAAATCGCCCGCCAGCTGCGCCTGCGCGACATGGCCGGGCTGGTGGTGATCGACTTCATCGACATGGAATACGGCTCGAACGTCCGCAAGGTCGAGAAGGCCATGAAGGACGCGCTGAAGGACGATCGCGCCCGCATCCAGGTCGGCCGGATCAGCTCGTTCGGGCTGATGGAAATGAGCCGCCAGCGGCTGCGCACCGGGGTGCTGGAAGCCACCACCCGCGCCTGCCCGCACTGCGACGGTTCGGGCCTGGTCCGCACCGCCGGCAGCGCCGGCCTCTCGGCGCTGCGCCTGATCGAGGACGAGGCGGCGAAGGGCCGTGGCAGCCTGATCAGCCTCTATGCCAGCACCGAGGCGGCGGTCTATCTGCTCAACGCCAAGCGCGCCGATCTTGCCGAGATCGAAGCCCGCTATGGCGTGGTGGTCGAGGTGCTGCCCGAAGGCGAGAACGAGGGTGCCAAGATGCGCGTCGCCTCGTCGGGCCCGCGCCCCGAATTCGTCCCCCGCTTCGAGCCGATCGCGATCGAGGAAGACATCGACGACGATCTGCCCGACGATGACTTCGAGGACGAGGTCGAGGAAACCCGCGACGATGGCGACGACGGTGATGGCCGTGGCCGCCGCAAGCGCCGCAAGCGCCGTCGGCGCGGCCGCGACCGCCATGACGAGGGCGGCGCCAGCGAGGGCGGCGAGGAAGCCGGCGACGACGACTCGGGCGAAGATGGCGAAGATCGCGGCGAAGCCGGCGAAGGCTCCGACGACGGTGAGGGCGAAGGCGGTGGGCGCAAGCGCCGTCGCCGCAAGCGCCGCCGGGGTGGCCGCAACCGCGATCGCGGCGAAGGCGGCGAGGCGAGCGAAGGCGATGAGGCTGGCGAAACCGGCGACGAAGCTGGCGAGCCTGCTGCCGAAAGCGAAGCCGAGGCCCCGGCCGAGGAAGCCCCGGCCAAGCCCAAGCGCAGCCGCCGCAAGAAGGCCGAGCCCGAGGCCGAAGTGGCCGCGACCGTGACCGAGGAAGCCCCCGCCGAGGAAGCTCCGGCTGCGGAAGAAGCCCCGGCCAAGCCCAAGCGCGCACCGCGTCGCAAGAAGGCTGACGCGGAAGCCGAGCCCGAAGCCGCCGCCGAGCCGGCTGCGGTTGAGGAAGCCCCGGCCAAGAAGCCGCGCAGCCGGGCCAAGGCCAAGGCCGAACCCGCTGCCGAGCCGGCTGAAACCTCGACCGAGGAAGCCCCCGCCAAGCCGCGCCGCGGCTGGTGGCAGCGAACCTTCGGCGAATAAGGCCAAGGATTTAGGGGGGCGCCCGCCGGGTGCCCCCTTTTTCGTTCATCCGGGTTTTTGCGCCAAACCCCATTCCGCCCAGCCGGCGATCCGTGGGGTCTTGGGCAGATAGCGCGCGCCGGTCTCGCCCAGGGCAAAGCCGGCTTCGGCGATCAGGGCGCGCGGCGGACGGGTCAGGTGGCAGCCCCCGGCCAGCCGCTTCCACACCGGCTCCACCCGCTGTTGCCAGCGGCGCACCCCGGCATCAGGGGCCAGGCCATGTTCGGCGAAGAGCAGCGCACCGCCGGGTTTGAGCACGCGATACAGCTCGGCCAGCACCTGCGCCGGATCGGCCACCGAGCAGAGCGTGAAGGTGCAGACCACGCTGTCGAACATGGCATCGGCAAAGGGCACTGCCTCACCCGCACCCTCGCGCAGGTCAACCGGCCAGCCGTGCGCCGCCGCCTCGCCCCGGGCGAAATCCAGCCCCTTGGCCGAAGGGTCGAGCCCGGCATAACTGGCCACGTCGGCGCCGTAAAAGCGCTGGTTCAGCCCGCCGCCGCAACCCAGTTCGAACACCGCGCCATGGGCCAGCGGCACCACCTTCTCGCGCAGGCCGCTGATTGCCGGGGCGCCGCAGGCGCAGCGGATCAGCCGGGGCACGGCATGGGCTTCCCACCATTCCGCGATAAGGCCCATGTGCTCAATAGCCCCCCGCCTTGCCCCAGACCACCAGCTTGACCTTGCGGCCCACCGGCAGCCGGACAGTGTCCGCCGGCAGGCCGTTCAGCACCAGAAAGCGTTCGGTCTGCAGGCTGGTATAGGCCATCCGCGCCGCCATCCCGGCCAGCGTATCCTTCGGCCCCACCGTCACCACGCTGATCACCCGGGGCCGCACCGCGCCCGCCTCCGCCGTGCTCATCCGCCGCAGCGACTGGGCCAGCGGAGCCAGATCGCCCAGCCCCGTGCCGCGCGGCTGGAGCACGATGAAGGCATAGGCCATTTTGGCATCGAAGGCATAGGCAACCACGCTGGCATCGACCTGATTGCCGTTGCCATCCTGCGCGCCGACCGTGGCCGACAGGGTGGCAAGGCCGTTGATGCTGCCCGGCGTGCCCGGAACGTGCGCCGCCTTGCCGCTCTGGCTGAGCGAGGCGAAGGCCTTGTCGAGAAAGGCGCCCAGATCGCCGTTGTAGGCCCCGCCAAGGAACCTGGCCTGGCCGCGCGCGCTGCTGCCTTTGGCGCCGATGGTCACCGCATCGGTGCCGTTCGACATCCCGTAGCCCGCCGGGGCGGTGAACCGCAGGCGGCCGGTGGGATAGAGGAAATCCTGCCCCTCGATCACCCCCTGCCGGGGATCATCGCCATAGATCATCCCGTTCAGCGCCAGCAGGAAGGCATCGCCGCGCCGCGCACCGGGGTGTTGCGGCAACTGCCGGGCCAGCGCCAGCGCCCGGCCCACCCGCGCACCGGGATCGGGGTGCGACATGGCCCAGGCCGGAGTCGTGCGGGCATCGCCGCTGGCCTTGGCATCCAGCGCGACCTGCGCCGCGAGGCTGCCCAGCATGTCGGGCGCGGCCAGCGGATCGTAGGCGGCCTTTTCCATGAAGCTGACGCCGAGATCGTCCGCCTCGAACTCTTCGGAGCGCGAATGGCTCATCACGTGCCCGACCACCAGCCGGTTGATCCCGGCATTGCCCAGCCCGCCCAGCACCTGGCCGAGCGCGCCATTGCCCAGCACCGAACCCAGCACCGCCTGCCCCAGCGCGCCCAGCACCGAATCGCGCTGCACCACCTTGTTGCGCTGATCGGTGTGGTGCGCGGCGATATGCCCGGTCTCGTGCCCGAGGACGAAGGCCAGCTCGGCCTCGTCGTTCATCAGGGCGAGCAGGTTGCGGGTGCAATAGACATAGCCGCCAGGCACGGCGAAGGCGTTCTCGACCGGGGAATTGAGCAGCGTGAAGGTGAAATCGCCCTGCGCGTTGCTGATCTGCGACTGGGCCGCAACGGTGCGCCCTACCCGGGTGACCAGCGCCGCCTGCGGCCCCTGATAGGCACCGCCATATTCGGCCAGCAGATCGGGGTGCGATTTCGCCCCCAGCGCCTTGTCACTGGCCGAAATGGCCTGCGGGCCGGGCAGCGCCGGCGGCCCCGCCGCAGCCAGTGCCAGCGCCATCGCGGCCAGCGCCGCGCCCTTCCACTTCGTGTTCATGCGTCCCCCTTTCCCGTCAGGGTTCTTCCACCACCAGGTGGAACTTGTCGTAGTCGATCGTCCACAACTGATCATCGCCGCGTTCGAGGATATCGACGAAGCGGGCATTGCTGCGCAAGTCGGCCGCAGCATAGGCCCAGCGGCCGTGGATGGTCTGGCCCGAAACCTCGTCGGTGCCCGAAACCAGCGCGATGATCTCGAAGCTGGTGCCGGCGTCGAGCAGCGGCCCCAGCGGGCTGCTGGCATCGATGCGGTGCATAATCGTCCAGCTGAGCGCGAAAGTCGGGTTCGAGGCGCGGACCAGATCAAGCTCGCGAAACCGGCGCATGGTGATCCCCGCCACCACTTCCTCGACCAGCACCGACAGCCGTGCCTCGGCGGCGAAGATCATGTTGTGGCGCTGGTTGGCGGCGCGCAGCATCAGCAGGCGTTCCTCGCCAGCGTCGCGCACCACGGCCACCTCGCTGAACAGGATCCGGGCGCGCGGCCGTGAAAAGCGGGCGAAGGCAAGTCCGGTGATAACCGCGAAGAACGACAGCCCGCTGGTGATCTCGACCACCACCACCATGTTGGCCCAGAAGCTGACCGGATAGACATTGCCGTAGCCGACCGTGGCGACGGTATGCACCGAGAAGAAAAAGGCCCGCCAGAACGGGCCGATCCCGGCCTGATCCGCCGGGGCGGACAGGCCGTGCGGATCGAGCATGTACAGCCAGGCGAAGGTCAGGTTGAAGGCCAGGAAGCCCAGCAGCGCCGACATTGCCCAGCCCGAGGGCGAGGCCCGCATCAGCCGGTGATAGAGGTCGAGGCTGAAGGCCCCCTCGCCCCGCGCGCGGACGCGGTAGCGCCAATCCTTGCCCCGCATCGCCTCGGCCAGGGTGGACGGCGGGGCGGCGGGCGGAGCAGGATCGGTGCCAGACATCGGCCAAGGCTACGTTGCCGGGCAGCGCCGGGCAAGATGGCACAGCGTGGGCCTTGAGCATTTGCCCCGGCCCGCTTATGGACCCTTGCGAAGCACCGGGGCCAGCCGTGGCCCCCCAGCCGAACAGGGACAAGCGATGGCCACCTTCACCCTTCCCGCCAATTCGAAGATTTCGGCCAAGGGCCGGGTCCACAAGGCCGCCGGGGCTGCCCGCGTCAAAAGCTTCAAGGTCTATCGCTACGATCCGGATTCGGGCCAGAACCCGCGTTATGACACCTTCGAGATCGATCTCGACCAGTGCGGCCCGATGGTGCTGGACGCGATCATCAAGATCAAGAACGAGATCGATCCGACGCTGACCTTCCGCCGCAGCTGCCGCGAAGGGATCTGCGGTTCCTGCGCGATGAACATGAACGGGCGCAACGGCCTGGCCTGCACCACCGCGATCGAGGACCTGAAGGGCGAGATCCGCATCACGCCCCTGCCGCACATGGAAGTGATCAAGGACCTCGTTCCCGATTTCACCCATTTCTACGCCCAGTACGCCAGCATCCGCCCCTGGCTGCAGACCGTTTCGACCACCCCTTCGGGCAAGGAACGCCTGCAATCGCCGGAACAGCGCGAAAAGCTGGACGGGCTCTACGAATGCATCCTGTGCGCCTGCTGCAGCACCAGCTGCCCCAGCTACTGGTGGAATTCGGACAAGTTCCTTGGCCCGGCGATCCTGCTCCAGGCCTATCGCTGGCTGGCCGACAGCCGCGACGAGATGACCGGCGAGCGGCTGGACGAGCTGGAGGATCCCTTCCGGCTCTATCGCTGCCACACCATCATGAACTGCGCCAATGTCTGCCCCAAGGGCCTCTCGCCTGCGCGGGCCATTGCAGAAATCAAGAAGATGCAGGCCGAGCGGCACGTCTGATCGTGGCGCAGGTCTATCGCACCCCCGACGAGCGCTTTGCCGGCCTGCCGGACTTTCCTTTCGCGCCGCACTATCACACCCTGAAATCGGGGCTGCGGCTGCATTACCTCGACGAAGGGCCGCGCGATGGCCCGCCGGTGCTGATGCTGCATGGCGAACCTTCGTGGTGCTACCTCTGGCGCCACATGATCCCGCCAGTGGCCGAGGCCGGGTGCCGGGTGCTGGCGCCCGACCTGATCGGTTTTGGCCGGTCCGACAAGCCGCTGGGGCGCAAGAGCTATTCCTACGCCGGGCAGGTGGCGTGGATCCGCGAATGGATCGAGGCGCTCGACCTTACCGGCATGGTGCTGGCCTGCCAGGACTGGGGCTCGCTGATCGGCCTGCGGCTGGTGGCTGAAATGCCCGAGCGCTTTGCCGGGGTGGTGCTGTCGAATGGCGGCCTGCCCGAAGGCCAGACCCCGCCGCGCGCCTTTGCGATCTGGCGCGCCTTTGCCCGGTTCAGCCCGGTGTTTCCGATCGGCAAGATCGTCGCCAAGGGCACCCGGCGCGAGCTTTCGCCGGCCGAAATCGCCGCCTACGACGCCCCCTTCCCCACCCGCGCCAGCAAGGCCGGGCCGCGCGCCTATCCGCCGCTGGTGCCCTTTGCCGGCAACCCTGAAGTTCCCGCGCAGAAGGCCGCCTGGGCCTCGCTCGAGCGGTTCGACAAGCCGTTCCTTTGCGCCTTTGCCGATCGCGATCCGATCACCCGGGGCGGCGACGCGCTGTTCATCGGGCGGGTACCGGGCACCGCCGGGCAGGCGCACCGCACCCTGCACGGCGGGCATTTCATTCAGGAAGATGATCCCGCCGGCTTTGCCGGGGCCCTGCTCGATGTCGTGCGTGGCGGCGCCTGAGGCTTGATGACCGTTCCCGATCCCCAGCGATTGGAAAGCCCGCCCGATCCGGACTACCCCGGCTGGCGCAGCTGGAACTTCCCCGATCCGACCCGCTTCAATGCCGTGGTCATGGGTCGGCTGGTGCTGCGCGCCGAGGGTGAGCGCGGCGCCCGGTTGCGGATGTTCCCCGAACAGCAGCATTCCAACCTGCTCGATCATGTCCATGGCGGGGTAACCCTGGCGCTGGCCGACATCGCGCTGTTTGCCACCATGCATGTCGTGCTGGGGATCGAGACCGCGGGTGCGGTGACGGTCGATCTTTCGGCCCAGTTCATGGGTGGCGGGCGGATCGGCCAACCGCTGGATGCCGTGGCCGAGATCCTGCGCGAGACGCGCCGGCTGGTGTTCCTGCGCGGGCTGGTCGAACAGGATGGCCACCTTGTCGCGGCCTTTTCGGGCACGGTCCGCAAGGCGTCGGAGCGCCGGTGAGCAGCCTGATCGATCGCTATCGCGCGCTGGTCGCAGCGGGCGAGCTGCGCCCCGACCCGGAACAGGAAGCTGCCGCGCTGCGGCTGGCGGCATTGCAGGCCGCGCTGGAAGGTGCCGCGCCACGCGGCTCGCTGCTGTGGCGGATGCTGGCCAAGCGGCCGGAAAGCCCGCGCGGGCTTTACCTGTGGGGCGGGGTCGGGCGCGGCAAGTCGATGCTGATGGACCTGTTCCATGCAACGCTGGCCATCCCCGAAAAGCGCCGGGCCCACTTCCATGCCTTCATGCTCGAAGTCCACGAACGGCTGCGCGAGGCCCGGAAAAGCGAGAGCGGCGATCCGATCCCCCCGGTTGCCGCCGCCATTGCCGAGGGGCTGCGCGTGCTGGCCTTCGACGAGATGGTGGTCAACAACAGCGCCGATGCGATGATCATGAGCCGGCTGTTCACCCGGCTGATCGAACA
>JAFECL010000070.1:41819-46476 GCA_018242165.1 Pseudomonadota bacterium | reverse complement strand
CGAGCATTTCCTGCCCTTCATCGCCCTGATCGAGGCCCGGCTTGACGTCATGGCGCTGAACGGGCCGACCGACTACCGGCTGCAGCGGCTGGGCGGTATGGCGACCTGGCACAGCCCGCTGGGCGATGCGGCCACCGCGCAGTGTCGCGAGGCCTTCTTCCGCCTGACCGACTATCCGCCCGAGGATGCCGCGCACGTTCCCGCCGCCGATCTCGACCTGGGTGGCGGGCGGGTGCTGCATGTGCCGAAAAGCCTGAAGGGCGTGGCGGTTTTCAGCTTCAAGCGGCTGTGCGCCGAGGCGCGCGGGGCCAGTGACTATCTGGCGGTGGCGCGGGCCTATCACACCGTGATCGTGGTCGGGATCCCCCGCATGGGCCCCGAAAACCGCAACGAGGCGGCGCGCTTCGTCACCCTGATCGATGCGCTGTACGAGGCGCGGGTCAAGCTGATCGCCGCCGCCGAAACCGAACCCGAAGCGCTTTATCAGGCCGGTGACGGCGCCTTCGAGTTCGAACGCACGGTCAGCCGGCTCAACGAAATGCAGAGCCAGGACTACCTCGCGCTGGGCCATGGTGACAGCTGAGCGCGACGAAGCGCTGGCTTCGCCCGCCGCGTTCAGCTAGCGGACAGGTCGAACCGCCTATTGTGCGACTCCGAACAGTTTCCGGAATTGCCGATTTGATGTCCCCTCGCCTGCTCCGCCCCGCGCCGAGCCTTCCCCTGCTGTTGGCCGTGCTGGCCGTGCCCCTTACCGCCCGCGCGGCCGAGGATGATGGCAAGCGCGGCGGCAACGACGGCCAGGAGATCGTCGTCACCGCGCGGCGGCTTGATACCGCACGCGATTCGATCCAGGCCTCGATCGGCGCGAACGACTACAAGCTGACCCGCACCGCGCTCGACACCCAGCCGGGCGGTGCCGACAAGCCGATCAACCTGGTGCTGCTGCAGGCCCCCGGGGTGACGCAGGATTCAGATGGCGACGGCGAAATCCACATCCGCAACGAACACGCCAACATCCAGTACCGCCTGAACGGCGTTACCGTGCCGGACAGCTTCTCGGGCTTTGGTCCGCTGGTCGACGCGCGGGTGGCGGAAAGCATCGAGCTGCTCACCGGCGCGCTGCCGGCGCAATACGGCTATCGCACCGCCGGGGTGGTCCAGCTGAAAACCCGCGCCCGCGCCTTCGAGGCCGAAGGCGATTTCGGCGTCTATGGCGGGGCGCACGGCACGGTGCAGCCCAGCTTTACCTGGCGCGATTCCAAGGGCGACGTCTCGTATTTCCTATCGGGCAGCTACCTGCGCAACAACCTGGGCTATGCCAACCCGACCCCGGAAACCTCGGCCCTGCACGATCGCACCGAGCAGTGGCGCGGGTTTGGTTTCGTATCGTGGGTGATCGACGGGGCGAACCGCCTCTCGGCCTTTGGCGGCACCAGTATCGGCAGCTTCGAGATTCCCAATCAGGCTGGGGTGCCCCCGGCTTTCGCGCTGGCCGGGCTGCCGCCAGCGCAATCGGCCGGGCTCGACCAGCGGCAGAACCAGCAGACCCATTACGGCGTGGTCAGCTGGCAGTTTTCAGGCAAGACGCTCGATTTCCAGCTCTCGCCCTTTGTCCGCTGGGCGCGGGCGCGGTTCACCCCCGATGCGGCGGGCGGAGAGATCCAGTTCAATGGCACCGACAGCGCGCTGACCCAGGTCAATCTGGCCTTCGGGGCGCAGGGCGATGCCAGCTGGCGGGTGGCCGATGCCCATACCGTGCGCTTCGGCTTCTATCTCAGCCGCGAGCGCGACCGGAGCGACAGCGTCAACCGGGCGCTGGCGATCGATCCGCTGACCGGCGATCCGGGCACCGTGGCGCTGGTGATCCCGATCGCCCAGCGTGCGGCGGCAACCACCATCGGACTTTACCTGCAAGACGAATGGCAGCTGGCCCCGGCGCTGACCCTCAACGCCGGGCTGCGCTATGACCACGTCGCCTGGGCCGGCAGCGAAAGCCAGCTGTCGCCCCGTTTCGGGCTGGTGTGGAAACCGACCCGAAAAACCACCATCCACGCCGGCTATGCCCGCTATTTCACCCCGCCCCCCGTCACCCAGATCGGGATCGGCGCGCTGACCGCCTTTGCCAACACCACGGCCGCCGCGGCGATCACCCTGGCCGATCCGGTGCGCGCCGAACGCGAGCACCTGTTCGATATCGGCGCCCAGCAGGTGATCGCCCGTCACCTGACGCTGGGGATCGACACCTACTACAAGATCAAGCGGAACCTGCTGGACGATACCCAGTACGGCACCACCGAGCTGCTGGCCCCGTTCAACTATGCCGACGGCTATGGCTGGGGGGTGGAGCTTTCGGCCTCCTACGAACATGGCCCGCTCGAGCTCTACGCCAATGTCGCCCGGGGCGAGCAGCGGGCAAAGAACATCACCTCGAACCAGTTCTTCTTCGATCCGGGCGAACTGGCCTACATCGCCGGGAATTACATCTACACCGACCATTCGCAGGCCTGGACAGCCTCGGGCGGTGCTTCGCTCAAGCTGAAGGACAGCCACGGCGAATGGCAGCCGGCGGTGGAATTCATCTATGGCAGCGGCCTCAGGAAGACGCTCGACACCCCCGGCGCCATCCCCAACGGGGCCACCCAGCAGCCCTATCTGGTGGTCAACCTGGGGCTGGCCCGGGTGCTGCGCTGGAACGCGGACCACGCGCTGACCATCCGCATCGACCTGGCCAACCTGTTCGACAAGGTTTACCTCGTCCACGATGGCTCGGGCGTCGGCGCCGGCCAGCCGCAATATGGCGCGCGGCGCGGGATCTTCTTCGGCATCCGCGAAAGCTTTTAGGCTGCGTGGGGATTTGGCTGATGCCGGGCTGCAAACGGCCGCTTTCTGCGCTTCCGGTGCTCACGGCCAATAAGGCCGCTGCGCGCCGGTTCCCGAAATCAGCCATTCTCGCTCCGGCCTGAGCCAAATCCCCACGCACCCTAGGCTATTGCCTTGAGCTGTGGCATTCTTTCGGCGCATCAACCGGCCTGAAGGGAAGCCTGCATGATCGTCGCGACCACTGAAAACGTCTCGGGATACCGCACTGTTGAAACGCTGGGCCAGGTCTTCGGCGTGGTGGTTCGCAGCCGGGGGCTGACCGGCAATATCGCCGCCGGCCTGCGGTCGATTTTCGGCGGCGAGATCAAGGAATATTCGGCGCTGGTCGAGGATACCCGCCGCCACGCGATCGACCGGCTGGTGGGCAACGCCGCCGCCATGGGCGCCAACGCGGTGGTGATGATGCGCTTCGATTCGGGCGAGATCGGCCAGACGATGAGCGAGGTGGTGGCCTATGGCACCGCCGTGAGGATCGAGCCGGCCTGATGCATTCCACCGTGCGCGCACTGGTGGTCGCGCTGGGTGCAGGGCTGGTGCTGCTGGGCGGCGTGCTGCACTGGCAGCAGCCCGGCAGCGGCATCGGCCCGGCGCTGATCGGCCTGCTGATCCTCGGCTCGGCCCTGCTCGAGGGGCGCTATCGCGGGCGTGCGGCTTCCCCCGGCCCGGGCTGGGAGCCGACCGCGGAACTGTTCCGCGATGACGAGCGCGGCGGCTGGGTGCGGGTGTGGTTCAACCCCGCGACGGGCGAGCGCCAGTATCGCCCGGCCGATCCGCCGCAACCTTGAAGCACGGCACCCAAGGCCCCATCTAACAGGCATTCCGGCGGCAACACCCCGCCGAGGTGGAATGTCCCATGATCGAAATCCGTCCCTTCGCCGGCCTTGGCCACGCCGATCACGGCTGGCTGGATGCCCGCCATCACTTCTCCTTCGCCAGCTATCACGATCCCGCCCGGATGGGCTGGGGTGCGATCCGGGTGTGGAACGATGATGCCATCGCCCCGCACACCGGCTTTGCCCCGCACCCGCACCGCGACATGGAGATCGTCACCTATGTCCGGCAGGGGGCGATCAGCCACGGCGACAACCTGGGCAACGAGGGCCGCACCGGCGCCGGCGACGTTCAGGTGATGAGCGCGGGCACCGGGATCGTCCACTCCGAACACAACCGCGAGGGCGAGACCACCACGCTGTTCCAGATCTGGATCCTGCCCGATGCCCCCGGCGGCCAGCCCGGCTGGGGCCAGCGCGCCTTTCCGCGCGGCGATCGTTCGGGCCGCTGGGTCACGCTGGCCAGTGGCACCCCCACCGAGGATGACGCCCTGCCGATCCGCGCCGATGCCCGGGTGCTGGGCGCCAGCCTGGCTGCCGGCGGGCGGCTGACCTTGCCGCTGGACCCGGCGCGGCACCAGTATCTGGTCGCCCCGGTCGGGCGGATCATGGTCAACGGCCAGCCCGCCGCGCCGCGCGACGGGGTGGCGATCACCGGCGAAAGCGAACTGGTGGTTGAAGCGCTCGACGATGCCGAACTGGTGCTGGTCGACGCGCGCTAGAAGCAACGGCTAGCCAGCGAGACCCAGCCGCGCCAGCGACCGGTCGAGCATCAGCAGTTGCCACAGCAGCCGCGAGTGGTCCGCACGGCCGGCGATATGCGCCTCGGCCAGCGCGGAAAGGCGGGCCGGATCGAACCAGCCGGTCCGGCCCAGCGCCGCGCCATGGGCAATGCCCCGCGCCGCGCCGGCCAGCGGGCCACGGAACCACTGCGCGATCGGCGTGAC